>JAPLWP010000124.1 GCA_026396535.1 Candidatus Magasanikiibacteriota bacterium
GTGTTGGTATTATCGGAGCCACCGGTATGGTGGGACAAAGATATATTACTTTACTTCAAGGCCATCCTTGGTTTCAGGTGACTTGTGTCGCCGCTTCCGCCAACTCGGCCGGAGTTTCATATGCGCAGTCTGTAAAAGGACGCTGGCATATGTCTGAATCTATTCCAAAAGAAGTTGGCCGTCTCACAGTGCTAGACGCTGCCAATGTTCAAGAGATCGCCGCCGCCTGTGATTTTGTTTTTTCCGCTGTAGAAATGCCGGACAAAGAAAAGGTAAAACAACTAGAAGAAAGTTTGGCCGCGGCCGGACTGCCAGTAATTTCTAATGCTTCCGCTCACCGCTGGACACCGGATGTGCCAATGCTACTTCCAGAAATAAATTCCGACCACACCAAGATGATTGATGTGCAAAGAAAAAATCGCGGTTGGTCCAAAGGCTTTATCGCCGTAAAACCAAACTGCAGTATCCAAACTTTCCTCACCCCTATCTACGCACTGCGCCAAGCCGGATATGAAATTGATCGCCTATCCATAGTGACTATGCAGGCAATTTCTGGTGCTGGCTATCCAGGCGTGCCAAGTCTAGATATGGTGGACAACATCGTACCGTTTATTGGCGGCGAAGAAGAAAAAACCGAAACCGAACCACTTAAAATTTTGGGTGAACTAAAAAAAGATAAATTTGTTTTGTCTGACGATCTCATTATCACTGCGGCCTGCAATCGTGTGCCAGTAAGTGACGGTCACACCGCTTGTGTGAGCATGTCATTTAAGAAAAAGAAACCAACCCACGAAGAAATTATCGCTATCTGGAAATCTTTTTCTTCAGTACCACAAGAACTGGATCTACCAATGGCTCCAGCACAGGCTATCTTATATCTCGAAGATCAAAATCGCCCACAACCAAAAAAAGATCGCGATAGTGAAAAAGGTATGGCTGTAAGTGTAGGTCGCTTGCGCGAATGTCCATTATTGGATTTCAAATTCGTCGCTCTTAGCCACAACACTATTCGTGGCGCGGCCGGTGGTGGTATTTTGAATGCCGAATTATTATTCAAACAAGGATACATCGAAGCATAAATATTTAAGAAATAAAAAAACAACGATCAAGAGTCGTTGTTTTTTAAATTTTAAATATTACCAATTATTTCTTTAACAAAAATTTGTAATTAAATAATTTGTAAGTAAGTAACGCCGCCATAAATTCACTGGCCGGCAAACCTTTTATCGGAGCAAGTTCATTGATATCAAACCCAACAACATTTTTATTTTTAAAGACGGCGCGCATCAGGTCAAGACAATCATACCAATTTAATCCACCCGGCTCTGGTGTACCAGTCGCTGGCAAGAAGCTTGGATCAAATCCATCCAAATCAATACTTATATAAACATCCTTTTTTAATTGACTGACAATCTTGGCAATAGACTTTGCTTTCGTAGCGGCATCAAAACCAAATCTACTTGGACTATAAATTCTGTCCATGTATTTATTCTTTTTTACCCAATCAATTTCTCCTTGAGAAATACTACGAATACCTACCTGAATAACAGTGTCCACATAATCATAACTACGTTTCATCGAACAAGCATGACTATACTTTGTCCCTTCGTAGCTATCACGCAAATCACCATGCGCGTCCCAATGTAACACGGATAAATTTTTATATTTTTGAGATAAAGCTTTTACAGCACCCGGGGTGATTGAATGTTCACCACCGATCATACCCACAAATTTTCCATCTTTTACAAGTTGTTCGTATTTTTTAAATACCGCGTTAAACAGTTTTTCCGCCG
>JAPLWP010000112.1 GCA_026396535.1 Candidatus Magasanikiibacteriota bacterium
CCAATAAGCCCAAACATAATTTTGGTAGTCTTGGGCATAGTGCGCAGGTATAGTTTGAAAGAGTGCCACTGCTTACTCCAATTTTCCATAATATTACGGCGACGATTTTGGTAATTGGTAGCGACAAAAAAGAGTAATAAAAGTTTGTGTCCAATATCGACTATGAGTTTGAATAGCATCATGACTATCCAATATAAAACTTTGCCGATGAATTTGGCGGCCGTCACCAATCCTTGGATAAATATTAGAAGATATTTTTTGAATTTATCCTCTTCTTGAACCACGGCAGCTCTAGGTTGGAGTTGGCGTAGATGGGTGGCATTGATTTCAGCCGGCATCAATGGACGGTATTCTTGCATTTCTTTTTCTTCCTCTTCTTGGTTATCTGTAGGAGTGTTAAGTTTTGGGAATAGAGAAGGGGAGAGAGTGTTGGCCGTATTTTTTTCAGTAGCAAAAAGATTGTGGAGGGATTTTACGGAGCCGCCTTTAATGAATGATCTTTTTTTCATGTCTGGTTGTCCAAAGCTGGTTTCTTCTTTGAGATGTACTACTAATCCGCCAAAAGAGACTTCGTTATGAATGTCCGAGAGTACCTTTTCAATATGAGCCGCACTTTGGCGGGCAGGACGAGTGGTAATGATTTTTTGTAGGCGATCATCGGTAAAGTATTCTTTGAGTTGAGGCGTGCCGATAAATAGGAAATCATTTGGAGTAATTTTACCCTCGACAATCTGGGAAAATAGATCCACGTTGGCATCGTCGTTTTCATTTATCAGATCCATTTTTTTATGTGAGCCATCTTTGGTCTGATAAAACAAAAGCATCTTTGGGCTGCCACAAAAAGAGAAAACAATATTATCATTGCGAATTACCCCAAGCACGCAGTGTAGATTTTCCATCTGGTCATCCTGGTGTTCGCGATTGATTTTCTTTAATACAGTTTCTAGTGAGTGCTCACTGATGCTTTCTTGTGCTTCGTAGTAGCGTTCTTCGATTTCATCCACGATATTTTGGAGGAGTACGATTTTTTTGGTGTCTCCTTGGTTGAGTTCGCAGACAGCAAAAAAATAGCCCTTCTGCTTTTCGCTGGCAGTGGAGGGTTCGGTGATATGTAATAAGACGTGGGACTTTTCCCGGTTTCCGCCTTCAATAAAAAATTCGTGTAGCTGTAACTTGTATTCCATAATGGCTTATAGTATACTATATTCGTTGTTGTAAGTCCAATTATCGGACCCTGAAAAAGACCTATTTTTATATGCTTGAACACCTTTTTGGTTCAACCACTCGTCTCAAATTATTACGTCTATTTTTTAATAACCCAGATAGGGCTTATTTTGTGCGCGAGCTTTCGCGCGCTATCGATACCCAGCTCAATGCCGTGCGCCGCGAGTTGGCCAATCTCGAAGAATTTGGGGTAGTCAAACAGGTGCCCTTTGGCGAATCCAAAGAGGAAGAAGTGGGTACTGAGCGTTCCAAATATTATAAACTAAATAATGAATTTTTTCTCAATGAAGAATTGGGAATGTTGCTGAGTAAAACCCAATTAGTAGAAGAGCGTAGTTTTATTGATTTGATCCGCAAGCGCTGTGGTAATATACGCACTATGATTTTGACCGGCTTCTTTACCCAAGCGGATGTGAGTACTGATATATTATTGGTAGGTGAAATTAAGCCCGTACCACTAGCCAAGATTATTCGTGATTTTGAAAAGTTTTTGAATCGTCCGGTACGCTACCAAATGGGTTCAAGGATTACGTGAGCTCAACGGCAAAAGTTTGCTAGAAGTTTTGAATGATTATTGCGCTACTATCGGTCAGGCTATAAATGACATTGAAGGATTGGCAGTTGTAGTAGGTGTAGGAAGATTTACCTCAACCCGAGTGGCGACTACTGTAGCCAATGCTTTGGCGCTGTCGCTAAATATTCCGGTATTAGCCATTGACCAATTTAGTGAAAATTTAAATGAACAGTTGTCCCAGACGCCTAAAGGAATCTATATTAGCGCTCGCTATAGCGCGCCAGCTCATATCGGAGTTAAGAAAGTAAAATAATTGCATGTTATCCGATTATCAACGTTATCGTTTTTATGAAATTTTGCCGGGTTTGAGTATCTGGCTTACTTTGATTTTAGGGATTTTATGTTCCTTTCTTTTTCCTCTGGGCGTAATATACGCCATTATTATTTTTGATGTTTATTGGGTGTTGCGTGTGGTATATTTTTCTTTTTATCTTATTTTATCTTGGACTAGATTTAGAAAAGCTATCAAAATAGATTGGCTCACCAAATTAAAAGCTGAATTTCCACAGTGGGAAGAAAAAAAGAATGCAATTTTTTTGCCGTTGGCCAATGAAGATTACAGTGTGGTAAAAGAAACTCTCTACGCTCTGATCAAATCTTCTTATCCCGCTGAGAAAATGTATATAATATTATCCGGCGAAGCGCGCAAACAAGCCAACTGGGATGAGGTGCAAGCTCAGGTAAAACAAAATTTCTCCGGCAAGTTTGCCGATATTTTGTATTATACTCATCCGGCGGATTTGCTCGATGAAATTCCGGGCAAAGGCTCCAATATTCACAATGCTGAAAAAGAATTTAAAAAATATGCTGATGCGCACGGATGGAATTATCGTGATGTTATCGCTTCGGTATTTGATGTGGACACTATCGTACATCCGCAGTATTTTGCTCACCTCAATTATATGTACTGTTTGCATCCGCATCCGGAGCGCAGTTCGTTTCAGCCGATTACTCTTTATAATAATAATCTTTGGGAATCGCCATCGGTGTTGCGTGTGATGGCGTTTGGTACTAGTTTTTGGATGTTGTTTTCTTTGGCACGTTTGGACAGCCTCGTCACTTTCTCTTCTCATAGTATGAGCTTTCAGGCGGCTCTAGAATCCGGCGGTCATGCCAAAGATATTGTGAGCGAAGATTCTAGAATTTTTTTCCAATGCTGGTTGCGCTATAGCGGCAACTATGAAGTGACTCCTCTTTATATTCCAGTATCTATGGATACGGTGCGTGATGATAGTTGGTGGAAAAGTTTGAAAAATTTATATCTGCAGCAGCGCCGTTGGGCCTGGGGTAGTGAAAATATTGCCTATCTATTGTGGCAGTTCCGCAAACATCCAGAGATTAGTCTTTTTAAAAAAATGAATATTTTATTTCATGAGTGGGAAGGTAAATGGAGTTGGGCTGTGGTAGCGATTTTGCTCACGGTGCTTGGTCGCTTGCCGCTGTGGGTGGCGGGCAATGAAGTGCGCAATAGTGCTTTGTTTTTCAACACTCCTCATGTCCTAGAAAATCTGATGAGCCTGGCTACTTTTGGTCTGGTGATATCGGCTACTATGAGTTTGCTTATTATGCCGTCTCGTCCGGAAAATCATCCTAGATACAAATATATTTTTATGTTGTTGCAGTGGATTCTGGTGCCAGTGTCTTTGATCTTATTTTCTTCAGTTCCTTGTATTGATGCGGTGACTCATTTGATGTTTGGAAAATATTTGGGCTTTAATATTTCTACAAAAAAACGCGCTATCTAATTAAATTTATATCTTATGTCAAAGGGGAAAATAATTTTATTTACGGTACTATTAATTCTGGTTATTGGAATTGGTGGAGTTTATCGTGCTTGGCATAATGGCGCTTTGCAAAAAGCGATAGTGCAGGAGGTGGCTCAAAAAGTGGCGCCGGGAGATTCGGGTAGCAGTCTGCTTACTGACGCAATGGGATTTAATGGTACGCGTACTTATCTATTATTGTTTTTAAATAATACTGAAATGCGTCCGGGTGGAGGATTTATTGGTGTATATGCTTTGTTACAAATGGATAAAGGCACACCGCATCTGATAAAGGTAGAGGGTACAGAAGGTTTTGATAATAATGGTAAGACTGATTTTGAATCTACGCCGTCGGCTCCTTTGGCCAAATATCTCCAGGTAAAACGCTGGTATTTTAGAGATAGTAATTGGTCTCCAGATTTTGCCTCTTCTTCAGAAAAATCTATTGAATTATTTTTGAAGCAGGCCAACAGTTTGAGTTTAGATAAGATCGACGGCGTGATTGGTTTTACCCCAAGCGTGATGGAAGAGCTGCTCAAAATATCCGGACCAATAAAAATTGATAATCAAGAATTTAATGCTGCAAATTTTACAGAGAAATTGGAGTATGAGGTAGAGTACGGCTATGCCCAAAAAGGTTTAGAGTTTAAAGATCGCAAAGCGATTATCAGTACTATGGCCACTTCAATTTTGTCTCAGTTGAAATTTGAAATTGTAAAAGATTGGCCAAAATATTATGCGGTAGCGCAAAAAATGTTGGCTCAAAAACAGATTGTAATTTATTCTACTAATGAGACCGAAGAAAACTTTTTGTCCGCCCGCGGCTTTGGTGGTACGATGAAAAAAACTGATACCGATTATTTACTGTGGGCTGATGCCAATTTGGGCGCGCTCAAAACCGACGCTTCGATAAATAGGGAATTGAGCTACGAAATTGTTCCAAGCAGCACCGGAAAATATTTGGCCACTGCCAAAATGAAATTTACTCATACCGGTCATTTTGATTGGCGCACTTCTCGTTATCGTGATTATGTCCGAATTTTTGTACCAATGGGTAGTCAGCTTGTCGGTGGCACCGGTCAGATGGACATAGAAAAATCCAAAGAAAAAGGTAAGATAGATTCAGGAGATAATGTCGCTAATTCAATTAAAAATGGTGAATATAATCTGTCCATACAAAAACAAATTGGTACGTCTGCCAATAAATTGACTTTTGGATTAAATTTTGGTAAAAATCTAGTAGCGGCTTGGCCGGGAGAAGGCGTAGCCAAACACGGTGACACTCGTTATGATCTAGTTACCGATTTACAGGAAGATAGAGATTTTAAGGTACAGTTGGCTAATTAATTATGTTTATAAAGAAAATTGGAATCGACCTCGGAACAACGAACGTCTTGGTATATGTGCCAAAAAAAGGGATCATCATCAATGAACCTAGTGTTGTGGCAATCTCCAAAGCTGACGGCAAAGTATTGGCCGTAGGTTTGGAAGCCAAGGATATGATTGGTCGTACTCCAGACACTATTATTGCTCAGCGTCCGCTCAAAGACGGGGTAATAGCGAACTATCATATTACTGAAGCGATGTTGCGTTATTTTATTAATAAAGCTTTGGGCGGGGCTCGTTTGTTTCGTCCAGAAGTTATGGTGGCGGTACCGGCGGGAATAACATCCACTGAACGTCGTGCTGTAATCGACGCTTCGATCGCGGCCGGTGCTCGCGCTGCTTATATTATCAAAGAACCAATTGTGGCTGCCATTGGCGCCGATATTCCAATTGGAGCAGCTTCGGGACATATGATTATTGATATTGGTGGCGGCACAGCGGAGATCGCAG
>JAPLWP010000026.1 GCA_026396535.1 Candidatus Magasanikiibacteriota bacterium
GCCATGGCTTCGGGCTACACCATAGACAGGCATAGTCCGGACAATATATGGACGGCGCTAAGAGTTCGTCTCCAACTCTGGGTTTTTGTTTTAAATAAGCCAAGATTCTGGTGTGGAAATCTAGCCCTACCCGGATCTTGACAATTTATAAAAATTTATTAAAATAGTGATAATTATCACTCAGCCAATTTGAGTGCTAAAAATTAATATTTTAAATCTAGTATTATGAATATCAAACCATTAGGGGACAGGGTTTTGGTAAAACCGGCCAAAGAAGAGGAAAAAACTGCCTCGGGTATTTTGCTACCATCAGCCGCTGATAAAGAGAAAAAAGCTGAGGGCGAAATCGTAGCTGTAGGCAACGGTGAAGCTATTACTCGTTTAAATCTCAAAGTAGGGGACAAAGTATTGTTCAAAAAATGGGGAGGCGAAGAAATAAAAATCGGACAAGGAAGCAATGAAGAAACTTACAAAATTTTGTACGTTGGATCCGGTGAAGATAAAAATGATATTGTAGCCACTTTTGAATAATTAAATTTTTAAATATGCCTAAACAAATTATTTATAGCGATGACGCTCGTCGTAAATTACTCGATGGTGTAAATACTTTGGCCAATGTGGTAAAAGTAACTTTGGGGCCTCGTGGTCGCAATGTAGTATTGGATCGCGGTTTTGGCGCACCAACTATTACCAAAGATGGTGTGTCGGTAGCCAAAGAAATTGAAGTAGAAGATAAATTTGAAAATGCCGGCGTAGAATTGGTAAAAGAGGTAGCTAGCAAAACCAATGATGATGTAGGAGACGGTACTACTACTGCCACAGTTCTTGCTCAGGCGATTGCCCGCGAAGGTGTGCGTCTAGTAGCCGCTGGTAGTAATGCTGTTGCTCTCAAGCGCGGTATTGATAAAGCGGTTGAAGCGGTCGTAAAAGAACTAAAAGAAAATATTTCCAAACCAGTAGATGAGGAAGAGATCGCCAATGTGGCCGCAATTTCTGCCAACGACAAAGAGATCGGCAAAAAAATTGCCGACGCAATGAAAGTAGTAGGCAAAGACGGTGTAATCACAGTAGAAGAATCTCAGTCTTTTGGTATGGAAATTGAAACCGTACAAGGTATGCGTTTTGATAAAGGCTATGTGTCTCACTATATGGTGACTAATGCCGAACGCATGGAAGCTGAATATGTAGATCCATATATTTTGGTAACTGATAAAAAAATTACTTCTATCCACGATGTTTTGCCAGTGCTTGAAAAAGTAGCTCAGACTGGTAAAAAAGATTTGGTAATTATTGCTGACGATGTGGAAGGTGAAGCTTTGTCTACTTTTGTAGTAAACAAATTACGCGGTACTTTCAATGTGCTAGCTGTCAAAGCGCCAGGCTTTGGTGATCGTCGCAAAGAAATGCTCCAAGACATTGCAATTTTGACCGGTGGTAAATTTATTACCGAAGAAGTTGGTCTCAAATTGGACGCGACTACTCTAGAAGATTTGGGAAGTGCTCATAAAGTAATCGCTACCAAAGAAAATACCACTATCGTAAATGGTAAAGGCAATGAAGCGGCTATCAAAGATCGTGTCGCTCAAATCAAGAAATTTATTGAACAATCTGATAGTGATTTTGATAAAGAAAAATTACAAGAACGTTTGGCCAAGTTGGCTGGTGGTGTCGCTATCATCCGTGTAGGCGCAGCCACTGAAACTGAAATGAAAGAAGTTAAGCATCGTATCGAAGATGCTGTCGGCGCTACCAAAGCCGCGGTGGAAGAAGGTGTAGTACCGGGCGGTGGTATAGCATTATTGCGTGCTCGCCGTGTGCTCAAAGATATGAAATTTGAAAATGATGAAGAAGAAATGGCTGCTCAAATTTTGATGCGCGCCTTAGAAGAACCAATCCGTATTATTGCCAACAACGCTGGCGTGGATGGTGCCAAAGTAGTGTTTGAAGTAGATCAAAAAGAAGGCAACTACGGCTACAACGCCGCCACTGACAAATACGAAGATATGGTCAAAGCCGGTATTATTGATCCTACCAAAGTTACTCGTAGTGCTCTACAGAATGCTGCCAGTATCGCCGGTATGTTCCTTACCACCGAAGCTATAGTCACCGATATCCCAAAGAAAGACGAACCGATGCCGCCAATGGGTGGTGGAGGTATGGGTGGAATGGGCGGCGGGATGTACTAAAAAAATTGATATAAAAAAATAAAAGAACGGTTATAGTTACTTTTGAGCGGGTTACGAGGCCAAGCCTCGTCCCTGAGCCCCTCGCGGGGCGAGGAAAGCGAAAAAGTTACTATAACCGGTCTTTTATTTTTGAATACAGAACTATTTATTTTACAAAGCTAAAGACAATGCCCAAGGAGTGGAAATTGCTAGCAGCATTAAAGCTGCCCCAAGCAAAGCCATATTTTTTGTGAAGTTAATATATTCCGGCATTTTCATATTTTGGTCAGTGATTTTCCAGAAAGCATGCATCATGAAACTGACCGGAATCAAGAACAATACCAAACATAGTACTGCCAATTGTACCCATACGCCAAGTAATACACCTAGACCTCCTACCAACAACAATAGTCCGCTAAAATAAACTGCCATTTTGGGAGATTTTACTCCTTTGCTGCCAGCGTATCCAGCCATCATATCGGCATGTCGAAAATGATTGAGACTGCTCATGATAAAATAGCCGCCAAATAAGATGCGTCCTACTAGGAACAACAAGGTATTGAGTTCCATAAAGTATATGGTTAAAAATTAACTATTTATATCATAACATAGATAAGTGCTATATAAAAGGCATCCATTTGTCAAAAGCGTTTTTATAGGTTAAAATACAATTGTTATTCTGTTTATGAACCATCCAGCAATTCAATATATTTTACACTTTTTTCAAGGCTTTCCTCCGGAGCTGACACTTTTTATTTTGTCGTTTTTACCCCTCACTGAGAAGGTAGCTTTGGCCATAGGAATTGCGGTTTTTCATATGCCAATTTGGGAAGCTTTTGCCTGGGTGATTTTGGGCAATCTTGTACCTATTACTATTATTTTGGGACTAGGCGAAAGATTCCATATGTGGATTTCCAAAAATTCTGGATTTTTTGGCGTAGCCTGGGCCAAAACAATTTTGCACATGCAAAATAAATTTGCCAAGTACCAAAAATATGAGCTCTGGGGCTTATTTTTCTTTATGGCTCTGCCGCTACCGCTTAATGGCGGTATCACTGCTTCTATTATTGCTTTTGTGCTCGGCATGCCAGCCAAAAAAGCTTGGCCATATTTATTCGCCGGAGTGGTAGTGTCCAATCTTATTACTTTGGCAGTGACGGTGGGACTCATACGAATTTTTTAGTATGACATTTGATCGGCTGACAACTTTGAATAAAAAAATAGACGAAGCAGTTCGTCTTTTAAAATTAGAAGATTTAAAAAATAAAATGCAAGAATTAACTGAGCAGATGAATGCCGGTGATTTTTGGTCTGATCAAAAGAAAGCGCAGAGCGTGAGTCAGGACTATCAAAATATAAAAGAAGAAGTAGATAAATGGCAAGAAATCCAAAAACAAACCAAAGATCTTTTTGAGTTGGCACAGTCGGGCGATGAAACTCTGGAAAAAGAAATCGAAAATCAAACTACTGAATTAGAAAAAAAATTTCAGGAGTATGAGTCATTTTTACTTCTGGACGCTCCTTATGATCAGACCAACGCGATAGTCTCCATGCACGCTGGCAGTGGTGGCACGGAAGCGCAAGACTGGACCGAGATGCTGCTGCGTATGATCTCTAGATTTTGTGAAAAACAAAAATGGCGCATAGAAATATTGGATGAAAGTCGCGGACAAGAAACTGGTTATAAGTCTATTACTTTTCGCGTTTCCGGACGCTATGCTTTTGGCTATCTCAAATCTGAACACGGCGTACATCGTTTGGTGCGCATCTCGCCATTTGATGCTGAAAAAATGCGCCACACTTCTTTTGCTCTAGTGGAAGTGCTGCCAGAGCTCGATGATAAAGTAGAAGTAAATATAGATCCAAAAGATTTGCGCATTGATACCTTCATGAGCGGCGGCAAAGGCGGGCAAAGTGTAAATACGACCTATAGCGCCGTGCGGGTCGTGCATATCCCGACCGGCATCAGTGTATCATGTCAAAACGAACGCTCCCAAACTCAAAACAAAGAAACCGCAATGAAAATTCTCAAAGCCAAATTATACCGCATCGAAGAAGAAAAGCGCGCCAAAGAACACCAAGAATTGCGCGGCGAATACAAAAGCGCTGAATGGGGAAATCAAATTCGCAGCTACGTATTGCACCCGTATCATTTAGTAAAAGACCATCGCACGGATTATGAAAGCGCTGATCCTGAAAGCGTATTAGAAGGAAATTTGATGCCATTGTCCCAAGCCTACTTAAAATGGATTAAAGAATAGAGTAGAATAGAAATATAGAATAAAGAGTAAGTTGGGAAGGATTGTTCTGAGCGGGTTATGCGCCAAGGCGCATCCTTTGGCCCTCGCGGGCCAAAAAAGCGAAGAATAATCTTTCACAACTTACGAAGCTATATTATAAACATATGAAATTACTAACAGAATGCAACTTAGCCCTAATTGTTTCCGAAATCCTAAATGGAAAAGTTATTGTGTTCCCAACGGAAACTTCATACGGCTTGGGCTGTGATGCTACCAATCAAGCCGCCGTAGACAGAATTTTCAAAATCAAAGGCCGTAGCGATGACAAGCCATTGCTCGTAACAGTGAATAGTATTGAAATGGCCAAAAAATATCTGCTCTGGAATTATAATTTAAATAGTTTGGCTCACGCCTATTGGCCAGGACCACTCACGGTAGTAGGGGAATATGCTGTAGGACAATTGGCCAAAGGTGTGGTAGGTAAAGACGGCTCTGTAGCCATCAGAGTATCGGATTATCCACTCATTAAATCCATCACTGAAAAAATCCAAAGACCGCTCGTAGCCACTTCCGCCAATTTGGCGGGCCAGCCGAGCTTTTATTCCGCCAAAAATTTTTTCGAAG
>JAPLWP010000164.1 GCA_026396535.1 Candidatus Magasanikiibacteriota bacterium
TGTCTTTCAAAATGGCCGGCTCTATGGCTTTCCAGGCTGCTTGTAAAAAAGCCAACCCTGTAATCATGGAACCTATCATGAAGATCGAAGTAGTTACCCCAGAACAATTTATGGGTGACTGTATCGGTGATTTAAACTCCAAGCGTGGTCAGATTCAAGAAATGACTGACCGTGGTCAAATGAAAGTAGTAAAAGCTATCGTTCCTTTGGCTAGCATGTTTGGTTATGTTACTTCCTTGCGCTCTATGAGTCAGGGTCGTGCTAGCTCTAGCATGGAATTCAGCCATTATGCTGATGTTCCAGGCAATGTAGCTCAGAACATTATCGCCGGTAAAACAAAATAATACTAAATTAAATAAAAAAGCCGTCCAATTAGGGCGGTTTTTTATTTGTATACAATACTATATACAAAACCGAGAAATTTCCAATTAAATCTCCAAACAGGGGTAAATAATCAGTTTTTCTTGATTTGTATACACTAGTCTATACAAATTGTGGATAACTATGTGGGAAAGTGCATACTACTGTGCACAACTACTAAAAATTTGATCATTTAACCACTCACATCTTGGCTAATTATAAATAAAATATCTTTGTATACACTAGTCTATACAAACATTTTGGTAAAATTACACTAATTTTTACTATTTTTTGTTTAATATTAGCCAAAATTCTACCTAAATGGCATGGTGTTGACAAAGTGCCGAAAGTATGGTATACTATATTTGTTGTTCTTTACAACAATTCACGCATGTCCACTTACTAGTGGACGCAAATCCCACAGTCTGCTTAGTCTGAGAAGTAGATTCACAACCGCTAATATATATAATAAAAGCAGTGGTGAATCCGTTCTTCTTGTCCGGTAACCTTATTCTTGCGTCGATCTGGCCTTTTGTGCCTTATTGCCGCCCGAGGTAATACCTTCAAGCGGTCGGGGAATTCGCTGTCTGAACGATTGACGGTTTCGTCGCAAGACGATTTCCATCTCGCCTTACAGCATCCAAGGGCCAGAGCCACAAAATTATATTTTCGGGCTACTAGGCCCTTATTTTTTTATTCAAAATTTACTTGACTAGCTTTGAGCGTTTGGAGTATAATATTTTCATAGACTCCTTATGTTATGCGGAGTTTTTAATTATCAATATGGCAAAATCTACTTTCAACAAAGAATTTTTAGGTCAAATCAAAACTAGCTTATTAGAAGAAAAAGAGCGTTTAGAACAAGAGTTGGCAAAATTTTCCAAACGCAACCCTCATTCTGACGAAGCCTTTGACAGCACCTTCCCGGAGTATGGCGACAAGGAGGATGAAAATGCGGCTGAAGTCGCGGAGTATGCCGCCGAGGTTCCTCTAGAAGAAAGCTTTGAAAAGACTCTACGCGATATCAACATCTCCCTTACCAGATTGGAAGAAGGGGACTATGGAGTTTGCAAATACTGCAAAAACCCAATCGAGGAAAAACGTCTTTTGGCTCGTCCAACCAGCAGCGCCTGTGTATCCTGTAAAAAAGCAATCACTCAGGAAGTATAAATATGTCTCAGCTAACCCGCCAATCTATTGTATTTAGTGGCGGGTTTTTTTTATTCTTGACCGATCGTCTGTTAAAGTTTTTATCAGATAATATTTTTGTTAATCAAAAAGTATTTCTCAATATTTTTGGTTGGTTTCCATATCATAATCCCGGGATTGCTTTTAACCTTCCTCTGCCAAACTGGATATCTCTTAGCCTGACTGTTCCAATTTTATTAATAATAATTTTCTTATTGATAAAATTTTATAAAAACGAAAATAATTTATATTTATTTAGTGGGTTGAGTTTAATTTTTTGGGGAGCATTTTCCAATTTACTAGACAGATTTTTTTTTCAAAGCACTGTGGACTACTGGCTGTTTGGAACAGGACTTATCAATCTAGCTGACTTACTTATCATTTCTGGTTTTGCTTTAATATTATTACCATCAAAAATTTTTAAAAGATAACTATGTTTGTCAAACTTGCTTCAGCAGCGCCACTTGGGCTCGGCTGTCAAAGCGTGGAGGTGGAAGTTGACATCAACAAAGGCCAAACCAACTTAAGCATAGTTGGTCTCACCGATACTTCAATTCAGGAGGCAAAGGACAGAATACATTCGGCCATAAAAAATTCCGGATATAACTATCCGTTTAATTTTCGTATTCTAATCAATCTCGCTCCGGCCAATGTTCACAAAGAAGGCACGGCCTATGATTTACCTATGGCTGTCGGAATA
>JAPLWP010000141.1 GCA_026396535.1 Candidatus Magasanikiibacteriota bacterium
CAATGCTAAATCTTTATCAAATTATTGGTAAAAATTTAGCAGGAGATCTCGAAAAAAATGAAAATATCTTACCTTTGGTAGGATATTTTTTATTCCTTGTAAAAAGGGGCCTTTTCTGCTACTATATCCCAATATGAATACCGAAATATTGGAACGAATTTTTGCGTTAAAAACAAAATATAAAGGCCTTTCTTCACAAGAATACCAAATAGCCCTAGAAAAATATGGGTTAAATTTGCGACCCGCTAAAAAGAAAAAAGGGGTAATCAAGCGTATGTGGGACATATTGTCTGAACCAATGATACTATTATTATTTTTAGCTGCTCTGACTTATCTTTTTTTGGGTGACCATGTGGATACTGTCATTTTGCTTATTTCTATTATTCCAATTTTAATTATTGAATTTATCCAGGAAAGACGCACCGACAAAGCCATCGAAGCGCTGGATAAAATCGTAATAGATTTTTGTCGAGTATTTCGTGACGAAAAAATCCAAAAAATTGAAATTAAAAATTTAGTTCCCGGTGATTTAGTTTATTTGAGCGCCGGAGACAAAACTCCAGCTGATGGTATTCTAATTAATTCCGTAGGTTTATTGGTAGATGAATCCATGCTTACTGGCGAATCGGTGGTAGTTTCCAAAAGTACCGCTGACTCTATCCAAAATATCGCTGATGAAAACAAACTTTTTCAAGGCACACTCATCGCTCAAGGTGAAGGCTATCTATTAGTCACCGACACGGGCGCCCATACTGCCTACGGCAAACTAGGAAACTTACTAGAAAAAATCGAACGCCTGGATACTCCCCTACAAAAAAATATTCGCAAACTAGTAAAAGGAGTAGCAATTATTGCTATTAGTTTATCGTTTTTAGTTGGAGTTTTAATTGCTCTAAAAACTACTTGGATAAATGGATTGCTCGGCTCTACTACTTTGGCTATGGCTTTGATACCTGAAGAATTTCCTATTGTGTTTAGTGTTTTTCTTATTATGGGCGTCTGGCGCATGACCAAACAAAAAGCCCTAGTGCGTGAAATGGCGATGGTAGAAACTCTAGGGTCCGCCACCGTGATCTGCACCGACAAAACCGGCACTCTCACCGAAGGCAAGATGTCACTGGAAGAAATTTTTTATCAAAATAAAAGTTATATTAAAAAAGATTTTGAAAATAATAAAGAAACTTTGAAGCAGTTGATGAAGATAATTTTATTATCAATGGAAGAAATTGCCGCCGACCCAATGGAAGTAGAAGTTCAAAGATTTGCGGCCAGCCTAGGGATTGATTACAACGAACATTTTCAAGGTCATACCTTGCTTGAAACTCATCCCTTTGAATCAAAAAGTAAAACACTCCATCATTTGTTTCAAAATTCACAGAATACTTCAATTCAGTATAGTGCTGGTGCACCCGAATCAATAATTGCTTTCTGCAATTTACCTGACCAACAAAAAGATGAAATCAATAAAAAATACGAAGATTTGGCGCAACAAGGTTATCGTGTGATCGCTGTAGCGCAAAAAAATCTCGGAACAAAAAAAACAATAGAAAAAAATGATTTGGAATTTGTAAGTCTTTTGGCCATGAGCGATCCGCCTCGCGCCAATGTAAAAGAAGCGATAGACACCTGTCAAAAAGCCGGCATCAGAGTAATTATGATCACCGGCGACAATCACTTCACCGCCAAAAATATTGCCTTGGCTATCGGACTAAAACATAATGATGCAATAATCAAAGGCAGCGAACTAGAAAATATTACGCCAGAGCAACTAGCCGAAATTGTCAAAAATCACGATATTTTCAGCCGCGTCAAACCGGAACAAAAATTTGAAATCGTAGACGCTCTACAAAAACAAGGCGAGGTGGTGGCCATGACTGGCGACGGAGTCAACGACGCTCCTGCTCTCAAAAAAGCC
>JAPLWP010000108.1 GCA_026396535.1 Candidatus Magasanikiibacteriota bacterium
AGTGCCACACCATTTATTAGCCGGCCAATTACCGGCCGCATTTTTTAGTTATTTGGAAAAACAAAAACCTTCCACTATTATTTTATTTGGACCAAACCATTTTTCTACCGGCAAGGGGCGATTTATTGCCAGTGCTAGTGATTACAAAACTCTATATGGTACAGTAAAGACCGACAAAGACCTCATCAATAAATTAGTAGCTGATAATTTTATCACGATCGACGAACCGGCGGTACAAGATGAACACGCGATCTTTAACATCGTGCCGTTTATTGCGAAATCATTACCTAATACCAAAATAATCTCATTTATGATTCGCGGTGGCATGGATTATGACAACCTAGATAAATTAGCAGAAGAATTAAAACATAATTTACCGAGCGATGCGGTAATAGTGGCTTCCGTGGATTTTTCTCATTACCAAACTTTGGCTTCTTCCAATTTTCATGATGAAATCACCATTCCAACATTAAAAAGTTTTGATTATGATCGCTATAAACAATTGGAGGTAGATTCTTATCCAAGTTTATATTTGCTTTCCAGACTCATGGAAAAATACGGTACTCAAAAAATTGCTTATGAATTACACACCAACGCTGCCGATCTACTAAGCAATCCCGCTCTGAACTCTGGCACCAGTCACTATAGCCCATACTACGTAAAAGGGGAGCCAACTAAAATAAAAACCGCCGGGATATTAAATTTTGGCGATTTAATGCTTGATAGAAATGTAAAAAAACAATTAGATAAAAATGGACCGGATTATCCATTCAAAAAATTGGCGGGTGAAGAAAATAGATTCTTCATGGGCATGGATACGGTGGAAGCCAATTTAGAAGGTGCTTTTGCTGATACTCGTCGTGCTACAAGCAAATCAATCGCATTTCGTTTTGATCCAAAGATGATAGCTGCTCTGAAAAAATATAATTTTAACCTATTTAATCTGGCCAACAATCACAGCTTTGATATGAGCTTTGATGGATTTCGCGAGACTCAGGCTAATTTAAAAAAAGCAGGTATCAGCTACTACGGTCAACAATATAAAATAAACGATGAGAATCTTTTGGTAAAACAAATTGGTGATTTTAAATTTGGATTGATTGGGCTTGATGATACTATCAATAAAGTAGACACTCTAAAAGTAAAAGACCTAATCCAAAAAGCCAAGACTCAGGGATCGGAAATAATTATGGTAAATATTCACTGGGGTGATGAGTATAAAGAAATTTCCAACCCACGCCAGCGCCAACTCGCTCACGCTCTGATTGATATGGGTGTAGACGCTGTCATCGGCCACCATCCGCATGTAGTAGAAGAAATGGAAATCTACAATAATCATCCTATATTTTATTCACTTGGTAATTTTGTTTTCGATCAATATTTTTCCGTGCCAACTCAGCAAGAGCTTAGCGTGGGCTTGGTATTTAAAGAAGAAAATAATCAAAAATCCGTTTCGATTTATACTTTCCCACTCGAAAGTATTCAGAGTCAAATTCAACAAATGAACTATTATAAATCTCTTAAATATTTTGACACTTGGACTGCCAAGAGTCGTTTGGGTGATTATAAATTTAATAATTTCAATATCAAAATAAATTTTTAATATGAATAGAGAAAGAATAATTTTAGCGGCAACTGGGAGACATACCAACTCCGATAGTACAACAAGAAGAAGCAGTAACCACAACTCCAGCAGATCAAAGCGTACCAGAAATTACAGATACACCCGGATACGTAAATGGTGTTTTTATTCCTACTAGCACTCTCCTGACCGGAGAAGACATGTCCATTTCTGCCATAAAATATACAGACCTACCAAAAGATTTATTTGTTCAAAATTTTTCTTGGCAAAAACCAGAAAAAATCCCT
The DNA here is from genome assembly GCA_026396535.1 of Candidatus Magasanikiibacteriota bacterium. GTDB lineage: Bacteria > Patescibacteriota > Patescibacteriia > Magasanikbacterales > GWA2-37-8 > CAIOJG01. Next base: position 1,870 of record JAPLWP010000108.1, read on the forward strand.
GGTCTAGGCCTAGTGGTTAATCAATTTACAGAATGTGATGGACCAGGCTGCAACGGCTATGCTGAAAAAGATTCTACTTACTACCGCGTAGCTACATTTTCTTACCAACAAAAAACCGGAGAAGTTTTTCTTTTACCTTTAAACCACAGCTCATTTTCTGGTTATAACTTTGCCCAATATTATTTTATTAATTTTAATGGTGCTTTAAGTTTGTTAGAAAAAAACAGTACACCTCTAGACAGTGTTGATGGTTTAAATAAAGTAAAATTTTTAGTTAATAAAAATTTATCATTGCCAGAAAATACAACTGTTTCTAAAGAATTAAACATAACTGGAAAACAAAAACTTTATCTTGAAGGCGAAGAGGAGAGTGCTTTATTTATAGATGATGAAATTAATGTAGGCGGAATTAAAAGAGAAAAAATTGCTTACTTCGATAACAAAGATATTTGGAATTGTGGTGACTTTTTTGTAACCTTTACCAATAATATTGAAGGCATTCAGCCGTTAACATACAATATTAAATTACCAAAAATATTTAATTTAAATAACGGCCAAAAAGAAAATGTCCATGACTATGATTCAAAACGCGACACTGGCTGTGGCGGACGCAGAGGGTTAAATGTCTTAAATACCTTAAAAGAAAGCGATTTGGAAAAAATTGGTACAGCTGATGATGGAAATGCCATATTTAGATACAAAGACACATCGGAAGGATCTGCTGATAGCGAATTCTTCAAAAATTACAAAGGCTATATGGAGAATATAAATTCTCCTACGGCTCTTACTTATGATAAGTTTCTTGCCAACAATCCTATTGTTGTAATGAAGGATGGTTTTGGACGCTATATTCAATTTATTAAATCCGAATTTTTCTTCTCCATGGCCGAATGTGGCAAACCGGTAATCTATCTCTACCCAAAAACAGAAACTAAAGTAAATGTTCAAGTGAAACCAAATGGCGGTCTGACTAAAGTAGATCCTTTTTATCCTACTGATGGTTGGATGGTAAACGCCAAACCAAATGGCGATCTCACCAACACCTCTGACAATCAAAATTATCCGTATCTATTCTGGGAAGGCAATGCTTACAATATGAAAATACCTACCGACGGTTTTGTTTTGAAAAGAGAAAATGTTAAAAGAGATATACCGAAACTTTTATCTCTCCTCGGATTAAATAAAAAAGAAACAAAAGATTTTCTAGAATTTTGGCAAACAAAACTCGAAATAAAACCATACGTGTTTGTAACTTTTGTTTCTCAGACTGATTTTGATAAAGTTGCACCATTAAATATTTCTCCACGTCCAGACAAAATCATTCGCGTATTTATGGATTACCAACCGTTAGATTTCCCAGTTGCAGTCCGTCCACTCAAAATAGAAACTCCTACTCGCACCGGTTTTACTGTAGTAGAATGGGGTGGCAGATTACACCAATAAAATATGATCGACACTCATTGTCACGTACAATTCAAAGCCTTTAATGCCGACTACGACGCCATCATAAAAAAATGTTTGGCTCAGGGCATGATACTCAATTTGGTAAGCACCCAAAGCGATACCAGCGCCGCTGCCGTAGAAACAGCACAGAAATATGATAATGTGTATGCAACTATTGGCCTGCATCCAGTGCACACCTTTGAAACTTTTGTCGATGAAAAAGAAGGCGGCACTTTTACTTCCCGCGCTGAAACTTTTGATTATGAATATTATAAAAAATTAGCGCAGAATAAAAAAGTAGTAGGAATAGGGGAGTGCGGCTTAGAACTTTTCCATTTTCCAGAGGGCTATACCAAAGAAGAAGTTCTGACCAGACAAAAAGAAGCTTTTTTATTACAATATAAATTGGCTCGAGAAATGAATCTAGCCATGTCTCTACATGTGCGTGAAGCTCACGATGAAATGATTGAAATTCTAAAAACTCTCCCACACCCAATCCGCGCAGTAGTACATTGCTTCACTTCCAATTGGAAACATGCAGAAGAATATCTTAAGATGGGATTATATCTCGGCTTCACCGGCGTAATTACTTTCCCGCCAAAAAAATCCGATCCACAAATTCAACTAGACTTACTCGAAGTAGTAAAAAATGTCCCAGTAGACAGAATGGTAATAGAAACCGATGCCCCGTATCTCGCACCCAATGCCTACCGCGGACAAAGATGCGAACCGTGGATGGTGGTAGAAGTAAATAAAAAAATTGCGGAAGTTAAAAATATGGGTCTGGAAGAAGTTGCCGAACATACACACAATAACGCCGCCAAACTATTTAATATTCCGGTATAGAAATGAAAGGGTGGCGAGGTAATGTTCTGAGCGGGTTATGAGCCCACAGGCGATTCCCTGAGGCCTCGCGGCCGAGGAAAGCGAAGGACATTACCTCGCCACCCGTCAGCCATGCACTGCCGCAATGCATTTATCCCCAAAAATTTAAAAACACACTTGACCAAACCCTCAAAATTTAGTAAAATAATGCCGTTCACAATTTATGTCTGAAAACCGCGAACTTAAGCCAAAAAACCCGATGAGCCGCTACTATATTTTCGCCTTGAAAATAATAGGGGACTTTGGAGCCACCATAGCCATACCAGTAGTAATTGCCGCTATAGTTGGCCAAAAATTGGACGAAAAATGGCATACTAGACCGATGATGTTGATGGTATTTATGTCTATTTCTGCTATAATTACCGCCATATTGATCTACAAAAAAGCCAAGGTTTACGGAAAAGAATTTCAGGATTTGGATAAAAAACAATAAAACAAATTATGATTCACATACCAACATTAGCCCCGGAAACAGTCTTCCACATTGGAAGCCTTCCAGTCACCAACACCATGATCAATGTCTGGTTGGCGATGGCTATATTTTTGGTAATCGGAATTCTAATCAAAAAACAACTCTCCCTACGCCCTGGAAAATTCCAAAACTTTTTTGAATATATTTTGGAAATGCTCATGGGATATTTTGACCAAGTTACTCAAGATCGTAAAAAGACTTTGCGCTTTATGCCAATTGTCGGTACGGTCTTCTTTTTTATCTTACTTTCCAACTGGCTTGGACTTTTGCCTGGTACCGGTAGTATCACTTATCACCACGCCATGATTTTACGCCCAGCCAATACTGATCTGAATCTAACGGGGTTTATTTACTGTTGGTATTTTTACACATTTAAATAAGTTCATTCAAATTGGAACCTTTTTCAAAAGTCTAAGAAAAGGACCGGTCGCAATTTTTACCGCGATTATTGAGTTGGGTGTCGGTTTGATTGAAATTATTTCTGAAATGGCCAAAGTGTTATCATTATCTCTGCGTTTATTTGGTAACATTTTTGCTGGAGAAGTTTTAATTTCAGTTATCAGTGGTTTGGTCAGCGCGCTAGTGCCTGCACCGTTTATGATGCTTGAACTGTTGGTCGGCTTGATTCAAGCAAGCGTATTTACGATGTTGACCCTAGTATATCTGACAGTAATGACCGCTGAAGTACAGCATTCAGAACATTAATTAATTATTTATTAATTGATATTTAGAAATAAATATCATAAAACAAAAAATATGGATCACGAATCTATGTTGGTGATGGCCAAAGGTTTTACAATGGCTATCGGTGGTATGTTTCCAGCTTTGGCTATCGGCAAAATCGTAGCTAGCGCTATGGAAGCTATCGGACGCAACCCAGAATCTGCTGGAAAATCTTTCGTACCAATGTTGCTTGGTGCCGCTTTTGCGGAAGCTATCGCTATCTACTCTTTGGTAGTAGTGTTCACATTGAAATAGTTCAATCAGCCCGATTATTTATTAGTCGGGCTAATTTGAAAAATTTCTAAATATATTATGATCCTTACTAATATCGCTTACGCTGCTGAAACAGCTGAAGAAACTCAAACTACCGAAGGTGCTGCTGATACTGGTGTTTTGGCCAGCCTTGGAATTAACGGTACTCTATTTATCGCTCAACTTATCAACTTTACTTTAGTGGCGTTGATTTTGTGGTTTTTAATTCTCAAACCATTGACCAAAAAAATGTCTGAACGCCAGAAAATGGTAGATGACAGTATTGATAACGCCAAAAGAATTCAAGAAAATTTGAATAAAAGTGAAAAAGAATATCAGACTCGTATTGATCAGGCCAAAGTAGAATCCAATAAACTTTTGGAAAAAGCTGCCAATGAATCCGAAGTAATGGTAGAAGAAGCTAAGACCAATGCAAAAATTGAAATTGAACGCCTAGTATCCCAAGCTCGCGACAGCATCAAAGCCGAAAAAGAAACAATGCAAACTCAGCTCAAAGAAGAAACTGCAAATTTTGTAGTATTAGCCCTAGAAAAAATCTTGGGTGAAAAAGTAAACGACGCTTCTGACAAAAAACTGATTGATGAAGTTTTGAAAAAATTGAAGTAATTATAGTATGGCAAAAAACACGCCAAAAATTTATGCCCGCGCGCTCCTGAAAACTATTTCCGGATTATCGGAAAAAGATTTGAGCAAAACCCTAAAAAACTTTGTCGCTTTGGTAGCTGGCGAGCACAAACTCAAACAGATGCCAAAAATTATCGAAGAATTTATTCGCTTATCCAAAAAAGAAGAGGGGATACAGGAAATAGAAATCACGACTGCTAGAGAACTGGATGAAAAAACAATTGAAAAAATAAAACATATTTTCGGAAAAGACACAGAGGCCACGACTGCAATAGATGAAAGTTTACTCGGTGGAGTAAAGATTAAAACCGGTGATAAAATACTTGATGGCAGCCTCAAAACCCAATTAAATAAATTAAAACAAACTCTAATCTAGCCTTATATGTCCATAAATTCCATTGTTGAAGAACTAAAAAAGAA
>JAPLWP010000004.1 GCA_026396535.1 Candidatus Magasanikiibacteriota bacterium
TCAGAACATTGCCGTTACAATCTTTGGTTATCTCAGACATAAAATATTAAAATTATAATTTATTTTTGAAATCATTATAACCGAATTTTTTCACTACTTTATATTTTCCTTTTTTATCCAAAATACCAATATTTGGCAACGGAATACCATTAAAAGTAGTATTTTTTACAAAGGTATAAAGCGCCATATCAGTAAACAAAAGTTTTTGTCCTGGTTTAATAGGCGCATCAAATGAATAATCCCCAAAAGTATCACCAGCCAAACAAGATGGTCCGCCGATACGATAAACATTCTTTTTTTCCACTCCCTTGGCCGCATCGATAATACATGGTTGATAAGGCATGCCAAGCACATCCGGAGTATGGGTCTCAGCGGAGGCGTCTACTATCGCTACATTACCCTTATTTTGAATAATATCTAAAACTGTTGTAGCAAAATAACCGGCATTTAGCACCACTCCTTCGCCCGGTTCCATTATTACTTGAATTTTATATTTGGATTTTAGATTTTTTATTAGACGAATCAATAAACCAAGTTTATAATCTTTTCTTGTTACATGATGGCCGCCACCAATATTTACCCATTTTAAATTTGGCAAATACTTAGCAAAATCAGCTTCAAATTTTTTGAGTACTTCCTCCAATGAATCCGCATCTTGTTCACACAAAGCATGAAAATGAAAACCATCCACTAAAGAAAGATCTTCGCCTTTAAATTGTTCAGCAATTACCCCCAAACGGGATTTGGCCACACAGGGGCTATATAGTAGCTTTGGAGATTTGGACAACATTGGATTGATACGCAAACCTACTTGTTTTCCGGCCTTTTTTACCATTTTTCCGTAAGTACGCAGTTGATTAAACGAATTGAATATCACCGTATCGGAATATTTAATCACGTCTTTAATATCTTTGTCAGAAAAAGCCGGAGAGAAAGTATGAACTTCTTTTTTGAAATCTTCTCGTCCCAAACGAGCTTCAAATACTCCGCTGGCACAAGCTCCATCGAGATATTTTGAAATCAGCGGAAAAGAAGCACGCAAAGAAAAGGCCTTCAGTGCCAACAACACTTTGCAGCCCGTTTCATCTTTAACTTTTTTTAGAATACGCAAATTTTCTTCCAACACCGCTTCATCTATTATATAGGCAGGAGTTTGGATATCGGCTACTTGTTTGGAGACATCGCGCAGATGCTCTAGAGTAACATGAGACGGAAAAGTAAAATATGAATCTGGAAATTTATAATTTTGTTTCATAAATATTTTTTACCACTTTACTTCCGGCACATCCTTATCAAATACCTCTACCCAAGGTAGGCCGTCGGTCATGAGCGCTTTCATAAATGGATCAGGATTGAGCTGCTCTACATTGAATACACCTGTGCCCTGCCATTCTCCCTGGAGAATCATTTTGGCACCAGTCATTGGTGGTACACCGGCAGTATAGGAAATACCCTGTGATTCGGTTTCTTTGTAACACTCCGCATGATCACAAATATTGTAGATGTAATAAGATTTTGGTTCGTTATCTTTGCCCAAACCCTTGATAACACAGCCAATATTAGTCTTACCCGTGTAATTCTTCGCTAGTGATGCTGGATCTGGCAATAGTTTTTCCAATAATTTCACCGGTACAATTTTGGTACCATTATAATCAATTTCATCAATACGAGTCATACCCACATTTTGCAACACGCGCAAATGAGCCAAATATTGCTCACCAAAAGTCATACCAAAGGTAGCATACTTTAAGGTAGGGAAATTTTTCACCAAAGACTGTAGCTCTTCATGATAGAGAAGATAAGTTTCCTTTGGACCAATTTCTGGATAGTTGAAAGCAAAATGATAATCCTGGCGAGACTGGAGCGGGCTAATAATTGCCTCAATTTCTACCCATTTTCCATCTTTCCAATAGCGAGCTGGCGCGCCAACTTCGCGAATATTAATTTCCGGACTAAAATTCGTAGCAAATACATGACCGTGATTGCCAGCGTTACAATCCATGATATGCAATTCGTGAATTTCATTGAAATAATTCTTGGCACCATAAGCAGTCATCGCCTGAGTCACACCCGGATCAAAACCACAGCCAAGTACAGCCATCAGGCCAGCTTCTTTGAATTTATCACTCATTGCCCATTGTTCATCGTAGCGCATACGAGCTTCCTCAATAGGCTCGTAGTTGGCAGTATCCACATAGTTCACTTTAGCCTTCAAACAGGCCTCCATTACAATCAGATCAAAATAAGGATCTACCAAATTTATCAGAACATTTGGACGGTGCTTTTCAAGCAACCGCACCAAATCGGTGTTATCGGTCATAGTCACAGAAACCGCTTCGGTAGTGATAGTTGTTCCGGTCAATCTTTTAGCTGCCTCCGCGATCCGATCACATTTTGCCAGAGTACGACTAGCCAAAATAATTTCATTAAAAACCTCCGGCTGCTGAGCACATTTTATAGCCGTTACTTTGGCCACACCACCAGCACCGAGAATGAGAACTTTATTCATAAATTAAACACTAAAAATATATAATATTTACAAGATAATTTTATACCTGCAAGCCCGAGCTGTCAATCTATTGACAAAATGGAATTTCCAGAGTACAGTAAGCCGTTATTTCTTTTAAGAATGCGCAAAATTAATATTGTAAATCGAGAAATTTTGTGATAGCATTACGCTATATAAAATGACTATGTCCAAAAAATATATTGTGAACAAATGTGGTGGTGGCATCATGGTGCCGACCCTACTGCCTTTGGTAAAACGCCAACTTTCTCTTCAGGCCCGACAAGGCTATTTTCCTATAGTAGTTGTTTCGGCTGTAAAAGATGTTACTGATACTATTATTGAATTTTTATCAGCCACTACAAAAAATAAAAAATCTTCTCAAGATATTGAAAAATTCATCGTGAAGTTGCGCGGCATGCATCTGAAGCTATTTCAGACTATTGGCGTAACTCAAGAAATAGAAAATAGAATTTATGCTCAGTTGGAAAAAATATTCATTTTACTATCTGACGATTTATCCATATATTTAAAAAATCCATCAGCTGAATCGGAAGCCAAAATTACAGCCTTTGGAGAAAAATTATCCGCCGTCTGCGCCGCTGAATATTTTTCTGCTAGCGACCTTGCTTCCATTGCCGTCTTTGCCGAAAATATCCCTTTGATTACCGATGATGTAGTGAAAGATGCCAACATTTTATATCCGGAATCAGAAAAAAATTTACAGTGCTATATTTCCGGTATTAAATCTATCCCGGTGATTGCCGGCTTTACCGGAAAAAATTCCAAAGGAGCAACCACACTACTCGGAAGAGGTGGTACCGATACTACCGCTTGTTTTGTGGGAGCTGCACTACGCGCCCACAAAGTGGTTTTATGGAAAGATGTCGGCGCTGTATATTCAGCCGACCCGCGATTGGTGCCTCAAGCCCAGACAATTAAATTTTTGAGCTACGACGAAATAGAAGAAGCCGGCAAAATTATCCAAGGCAAAGCCGTGCGCTATTTACGCCAATACAAAATCTCAGCAGAAATTGCTTCTTTGACCAATTCCAAAGACAAAACTACCGTACGCGACACCAAACAAACCAAACCAGGAGCCAAGATGGTAAGCTTCAAGAAAAATTTAACCTTATTTTCTCTACACCAAGGCGACGCTCGCGGCTATGAAACACTTTTTGAATTAAGTAATTTCTGCGCTCGCCATAAAGTAAATGTAGTATTGGTCTGGAACGACCCGGCTTATTTACATGTAGCTGTAGAAGATACTAGTGGCCTGCTACCCGACCTCAAAC
>JAPLWP010000097.1 GCA_026396535.1 Candidatus Magasanikiibacteriota bacterium
TTCTCCCTGAAAGCCAGGCTTGGGGTTCTGAGTTTCCAGGCATACGCAAATATCTTCAATGACCCGGCGTTTGTCTACAATTTCTCGTATTCAGACAGCGCCTCCGAACATAGCGCCCGTATGATGGCCATGCGCAGCGCCTCTGATGCCGCATCGGACATGATCTCTGAGCTAAACCTCAATTTCAATAAAGCCCGCCAAGCCGCTATCACACAAGAAATTGCCGAGATCGCCGGTGGAGCAGCGGCTCTGGAATAATTACTTTAAAAATAACACTAAAAAATAACCGAATAAATATGACACACAATAAAGGAAAAATTTCACAGATTATCGGTGTGGTGATCGATGTAAAATTCGATGACAAACTACCGGAAATTTATAACGCTTTGGAAATCAAACTTCCTAAAGGCGGAAAATTGGTACTTGAAGTGCAACAGCATCGCGGTAACAATGTCGTGCGTACTATTGCTATGAGCACCACCGATGGTCTCGAACGCGGCATGGAAGTAACTGACACTGGAAGCCCAATCACTGTACCAGTTGGTCCGTTGACTCTTGGTCGCATGTTTAATGTAGTCGGTGAAGCAATCGACAACAAAGAAGAAGTAAAATCCGAAAAGAAATATCCGATTCACCGCTCTGCTCCAACTTTCAAAGAACAATCCACTAAATACGAAATCCTTGAAACCGGTATCAAAGTTATCGACCTTATCTGTCCTTTCTTAAAAGGTGGTAAAATCGGTCTTTTTGGTGGTGCGGGCGTAGGTAAAACTGTAGTTATCCAGGAATTGATCCGCAACATCGCTCAGGAACATGGTGGTTACTCCATGTTTGCCGGTGTAGGTGAACGCTCCCGCGAAGGTAATGATCTATATCGTGAAATGAAAGAATCTGGTGTGCTCGACAAGACCGCGCTAGTGTTCGGTCAGATGAATGAACCACCAGGTGCGCGTGCTCGTGTAGCTTTGACAGCTCTCGCCATGGCTGAATATTTCCGCGATGAAGAAGGTCGTGATCTTTTGCTTTTCGTAGATAATATTTTCCGTTTCACCCAGGCTGGATCTGAGCTCTCTGCTTTGCTTGGTCGTATGCCTTCAGCTGTAGGTTATCAACCTACCTTGGCTTCTGAAATGGGCTTGTTACAAGAACGTATCACTTCTACCGACAAAGGCTCTATCACTTCCGTACAGGCAGTATATGTGCCAGCTGATGATCTTACCGATCCCGCTCCAGCTACTACTTTTGCCCACTTGGATTCCACGGTTACTTTGAACCGCTCTTTGTCTGAGCTTGGTATTTATCCAGCAGTAGATCCATTGGATTCTTCTTCCACCATGCTTGATCCAAACATCGTCGGTGAAGAACATTATCGCACTGCACTGGAAGTACAAAAAGTTTTACAGCGCTATAAAGATTTGCAAGATATCATCGCCATCTTGGGTATGGAAGAATTATCCGAAGAAGATCGTCTCATGGTGACTCGCGCTCGCAAGATCCAGAAATTCTTGTCCCAACCATTCTTCGTAGCGGAAGTATTTACCGGTTCTCCTGGTAAATATGTTCGCCTCGCTGATACTGTGCGTGGTTTCCGTGAAATTTTGGATGGTAAACATGATCACAAAAATGAACAGGCTTTTTATATGAAGGGTGGAATTGACGAAGTGGTATAATAAATATGTCAAAGATAAACTTAAAAATTGTTACTCCGGAAAAAGTAATTTACGAAAATAATCAGGTAGACCAAATTACTATTCCTACTACCACCGGTGAAATCACCGTACTACCAAACCATGTACCATTGGTAAGTATTTTGAAATCCGGTGAAATGATTTTTAAAGAAAATGGACAAGAAAATTTCTTCGCATTGTCTGGTGGATTTTTGGAAACTTCGCTAGATTGCAGGCGGTAATTGACAGGGAAGCAAATAGATTGAGGGTGGGGAATAAGTATAGAAAACTTCCGAAGAGTGAATAAAAATAAAAAAACAATGGTTATATGCCGTTGTTTTTTTATTTAAAAAGAGATAAGCTACACTAAGCTACACATTGTTATAAAATCAATTTTTAAAATATGAAAATAAATAACACATTAAAACTTATCATCGCCATTGTCATTTCTGAGCTTGCCGGCATCATCGGCTCAGTTTTTACAACTCCATCCATCGCTGGCTGGTACGCAGGGATTGTAAAACCGACCATCAATCCTCCCTCATGGATTTTTGGACCAGTTTGGACAACCTTATTTGCTCTTATGGGTATTGCCGCGTTCTTGATCTGGAAGACCGGCCTAAATCGCCGTGATGTAAAAATAGCTCTCGGCATATTTATTAGTCAGCTTATTTTAAACACACTTTGGTCAATTATCTTTTTCGGCCTACATAATCCAGGCGGTGCGTTGATTGAAATTATTTTTCTCTGGTTTACCATTCTTGCCACAATTGTCTCTTTCGCGAAGATCTCCAAACCGGCCGCATGGCTTCTTTTGCCATATATTCTTTGGGTGAGTTTTGCAATGTATTTGAATTATCTAATTTGGATGTTAAATTAACATAAAAAACTACCGTTGGATAAAAATTAAATTGTAATAAAATCGGCTCTAAGGCCGATTTTATTACGCTAGTCCATTGACAAAAACACATTTTTATGTTATTGTTTTTCATTGTTCTTTAAATAGTTACGAAAGGAAATATTTTTCTAAAATTATTTTGGATTTTTATTCCCCTTCGTAACTCCAATTTAACCGAGAAACACCGATGGAGGGTTTGCTAAAAGCAAAGGTGATTTCTTTGGAGGTGACTGTGTATGCAGTCCCAGCAGTGATTCTTTTCTGCGCCAAGCACAACGGCCAGATGATCGGCGACACCCCGACCGCCATTTCTCGCGCTTTCCGTAAGGCCGAGAAGTGTGGCATGGGT
>JAPLWP010000088.1 GCA_026396535.1 Candidatus Magasanikiibacteriota bacterium
TCTACATATATAAGTACCAAGACTTATTTTTGATAAATTATCAAATACACAAAAAGGTGAGAGTTCAGACACTATTCGTCAGAGATTTACTTTTGCCAGAAAAATTCAGCTAATGCGCTTTTCCAATACTAATATTTTCACCAATGCCGAAATGGGAAATAGCGAGCTAAAAAAATATTGTGCTTTGGATTCTGAATCTCTAAATTTGTTACGCGGTGCTGTAGAAAAATTACATCTATCCGCCCGCATCTACAATCGTATCCTAAAAATCTCTCGCACTATTGCCGATCTGGATAAATCTGAAAATATTTCCATCAACCATCTGGCTGAAGCCCTCCAGTTTAGAATTAAAAATTAAACAAAAAAACCACCTCGATTAAAAGGTGGTTTTAGTTTAAACTTTAGATACTGTCGTTTTTAGCCACTTTGATAGGGGACTCTGGGAAGTAGATTTCTACTACCGCACGCTTCACACCGAATTTCAAAACTTCGTTGCGAGGAGCGTTCATCCAAATATCCATACGAGTAGACCCATAACGGGCATTCATACGATCATCTACCGTAAAGATCTTTTCCCCGTACAAAGCCGGGATTTTGATCTTGGTACCAAACGGAAGGCCATTTACCGCTACCATTCCATCATATACACGCTTACCAGAAGCGGCTGTGAATGGATCATCATCGGTTTGGCCAGGAGTAGAGGAATAAGCGGTCAAAACCATACTTGTCACTCTGTGAGGTTTTATCTTTACATCAGAATAATGGAACAATTTACCATCTACACTCTCTACCAGAGTAAGATTATCCTGGTCGCCAGCAGGCAAACTGCCCATTTCAGCGGCTGCAACCATAGAAGGAATAGCTGCATTCACGACTAAAACCGCTAAGATAAGCGAAATTAAGTTGTTTCTGAGCTGTTTCATGTTATTTTTTGGCTAATATTAGCCACTTTCTGTTAATCAAAAAGGATACCTATATAAGATATCCCTGCTTGACAACGCCTTATAATACCATAAAAACCCCTATTTGTCAATAGACTGGCATTGGTAGTATAATATAATTTGAATTTAATAATTTTCTCATGCCTTTACCATTTCTAAAAATTAAACGAGCTAGTCGCACTCACGGCTACGAAGATGACCAGCCGGATCGACCCAAGCCTAGAAAAATTAACAAAAAAAATCTTCTAACCTTGGCCGCTACCGGCGTGCTGGCACTTTTTGTGATTGGTACCGTCTTTTTACTTATCATTAGCAATGATTTACCTGATCCAAATCACCTTAGCGATCGCCAGGTTTCCCAGAGTACCAAAATATACGATCGCACCGGCCAACATCTTTTATATGAAATCTACGACAATCAAAAAAGAACTCTAATTGAAATGAGTGAAATGTCTCCATATATAGGTAAAGCAGTAATATCTATAGAAGACAAAAATTTCTACCAACACAACGGCATTAGCATACTCAGCATCATCCGTGCCCAGGTAAATAATATTATTGGTCGCAAAGTAGGTGGCGGCGGTGCTTCTACTATCACCCAACAGCTTATTAAAAATACTATTGTCGGCGATGAGCGTCGCGGCATCCAAGGATACTTTAGAAAAATCAAAGAAGCTATCTTGGCTTTG
>JAPLWP010000003.1 GCA_026396535.1 Candidatus Magasanikiibacteriota bacterium
CTTAATTTGAAACAGAAGAATTTATTATATGAAAATTAAAGTTTACAATTTAGCCGGCAAAGAAACAGGTGAGATGGAAATAGATGATAAAGTTTTCGGTGTGAAAATCAAACCGGAAGTAGTGCACCAAGTTTTCGTGCAGCAAACCAACAACCAACGTGAACCTTGGGCTGATACCAAGAATCGCGGTGAAGTTAGCGGTGGTGGTAAAAAACCATGGCAACAAAAAGGTACTGGTCGTGCTCGTCACGGTTCTATTCGTTCTCCTATCTGGAAGGGCGGCGGTGTCGCTTTTGGTCCTTTGACTGATCGCAACTACAAGACCAAGATCAACAAGAAAACTCGTCAGTCTGTGATCAAAATGTGTCTTTCCGATAAAGCTCAGTCCGGCAACCTCTTGGTACTTGAAGATTTCAATTTTGAAAAACCAAAAACAAAAATGTTTGCGGGTTTACTATCCGTGATGCCAACTAAGTTGAAAAACTTCTTGGTGTTGACAGGTGCTAAAGACGAAGCAGTTTTGAGAATGACTCAGAATTTGAAATCAGTTAAAACTTTACGCGCTGGTGATGCCAATGTGATGGACTTGCTAAAGAAAGGCGTAATTTTAACTTCCAAAGACGGTGTGAAAAAACTGGAAGAAGTTTTTGGAAAATAATTTAATCACTTTAGAGTTTTAATAATATGGGTTTACTTGATAGATGGTCTAAAAAGAAGCAAGAAGAAGTTTTGGGCAAACAGTCTGAAGCCAAATCCGAAGAAAAATCGGTAAAAGCTGAAAAGACCGCTCCTGCCAAAAAAACTTCTGCTAAAGCTTCCACAAAGAAAACTACCAAAACCGCTAAAGCTGAAAAAGCTGGCGCTGAAGTAGTAGCTCCTAGTGAACAAAAAGTAGCTAAAATTAAAAATAGCATTTTGGTGCGTCCAGTAGTAACTGAAAAAAGCGCAGTAAAACAAAGTGAAAATAAATATACTTTTATCGTAGTCAACGGTGCCAACAAAGGTGCTGTTAGACAAGCCGTTTTCGAAGTTTATGGCGTAAAGCCATTGTCCGTGAATATGATTAATGTTCAGGGAAAACCAATTCGTTTCGGCAATCACTCCGGTAAACGTAGTGATTACAAAAAAGCGGTAGTAACTTTGCCAAAAGGCAAAACTATCGTGATTCACGAAGGCGTCTAATACTCACAACACCTAAATTATGCCTATTAAAATTTACAAACCAACGACTCCGGGTCGCCGCAAAAGCAGCGTAGATGCCTTTGCCGACATCACCAAATTTGAACCGGAAAAAGCTTTGATCACAATTCTCAAAAAGAATGCTGGTCGCAACAACCAAGGTAAAATCACTGTTCGTCATCAAGGTGGTGGCGTGAAGCAGTATTACCGCATGGTAGATTTTAAGCAATTCAAATTTGATGTTCAGGGCAAAGTTACTGCTATCGAATACGATCCAAGTCGCGGTCCTCGTTTGGGCTTGGTAGTATACCCTGATAAAACTAAAGCTTACATTTTGGCCCCAGAAGGTCTAAAAGTTGGCGATGATGTAATGTCTAGCAACAAAGCTATCGAAGCTAAAAGTGCTAGTCGCATGCCTTTGAAAGATATTCCAGTTGGTTTATTTGTTTACAATATTGAATTGACTCCTGGAAAAGGTGGTCAGCTAGTACGTGGTGCTGGTTTGTCCGCTCAGTTTATTGGTGTTGAAGGTGAATACGCTTTGGTACGTTTGCCATCTGGCGAAACTCGCAAAATCCGCAAGACTTGTATGGCTAGTGTAGGTATACTTGGAAATGCTGATCATCGTTTGATTCGTTATGGTAAAGCTGGTCGTATGCGCTTGCGCGGTATCCGTCCTCGCGTGAAAGGTAAGAACATGAATCCGGTAGATCACCCGCACGGTGGTGGTGAAGGTCACTCTCCAATCGGTCAGAAACGTGGTCCTCGTACTGTATACGGTAAAGCTGCTCGCGGTGTATTGACTCGCAAACCACAAAAATGGAGCAACAAGTTTATTGTTTCTTCTCGTAAGAAAGCTAACTCATAAACATTATGTCTAGAAGTTTAAAAAAAGGCCTCTACATTGATCCGCGCGTACTAGCCAAAGTAGAAGCAGTAAAAGCCAGTGGTAAAAAAACTCCTATCAAAACTTGGTCTCGCGCTTGTGTCATTTCTCCGGAAATGGTTGGTGTGACTTTCCAGGTGCACAATGGTAAAGATTTTATCGTAGTGTATGTGGATGAAAATATGGTAGGTCACCGCCTTGGTGAATTTGCTCTAACCCGCAAGTTTATCCGTCATGGTGGTAAAATGGCTAAAGAACAAGAAACTGCCGCTGCCGCTTCCACCGCTCCAAAAGCTGCGCCAAAAGCTCCAGCCGGCAAAAAATAAACCTAAATAATTTTTCAAATAACTTTTAAGTATGAGCCAGGTAGTAACCGCAAAACTTAGCTATCTAAGAATGGGCCCACGCAAAGTGCGTTTGGTAGCCGATATGATTCGTGGTCGCAAGATTTCCAAAGCCTTAGAAATTTTGGTTTTGAGCAAAAAAGCGGCAGCGCGTCCGATTTTGAAATTACTCAATTCTGCTGTCGCCAATGCCAAACACAATAACAATTTGATGGCTGCTGATTTGTGTGTGAAAACTATCATGGTAGATGGTGGTCCGATGTTGAAACGCTGGATGCCAAAAGCCCATGGTCGCGCCACTCCAATCCGCGAACGCACTTCCCATATTACTTTGGGACTCGGCGAATTGACTGTGAAGCCAAAGAAGAAATTATCCAAATAATTTTGAAATACTATGGGACATAAAGTACATCCACGAATTCATCGCACCCCTTTCATCTTTGCTTGGGATTCCAAATGGTATGCTAGCAAGGAGAAATTTTCTGGTGTTTTACAACAAGAAGTAAAAATTCGTAAATTTTTAAATACAAAATTAAAAGAAGCAGGTATCGATGCTATTAGCATTGAACGTACTCCAAAAGAAGTAACTATTACTATTTTGGCTGGAAAGCCTGGTGTGATCATTGGTCGCAACGGCGCTGGTCTTGAAGAAATCCGCAAGGAAATCGAAAAGAATATTTTACAATTCAAAACTAAAGTAAAACTAAACATTCAAGCTGTGGCCAACCCAGCGATGTCCGCTCAGATCGTAGGACAAAGCATGGCTTCTGAAATTGAACGTCGTATTCCTTTTAGACGTGTAATGAAACAGGCTATTGAAAAAGTAATGTCTGCCGGCGCACAAGGTGTGAAGTTCAGTATCTCCGGTCGTCTCAATGGTGCTGAAATTGCTCGTTGTGAAAAAATGGCTTCCGGAAAAATGTCTTTGATCACTTTGCGTAGTGATGTAGATTATGCTTTGAATGAAGCGATGACTATTTACGGAAAAATCGGTGTTAAAGTTTGGATCTATAAAGGTGAAGCTTTTGGTCGCCGCGAAAAATTTGCTAAAAAAGAAATGGTGAAAGAAGTCACCAAAGAAAAAACTAAATAAACTTTCACTGTATGTTGATACCTAAAAAAGTTAAACACAGAAAATGGCAAAAAGGCCGCGGTCGTAACCGTGGTGTAGCCACTCGCAATAATTTTATTGCTTTTGGTCAATTTGGTCTCAAAAGTATGACCGAAGGTTGGATCTCTAGCCGTCAGATCGAAGCCGCTCGTCGTGTGCTGACTCGTTATGTCAAACGCGGTGGTAAAATCTGGATTCGCATTTTCCCTGATCGTCCAGTTACTAAAAAAGGCAATGAAGTGCCGATGGGTGGTGGAAAAGGATCTCCGGATCATTATGTCGCTCCTATCAAACCAGGTACTGTAATGTTTGAAATGGGCGGTATCACTCGTGAAACAGCCAAAGAAGCGATGGATCTAGCTGGTTACAAACTTGGTGTGATCACCAAATTTATTGAAAAGGTATAATATTATTCTATGGCTACAACTAAAAAAACAACTAAAAAAGCAGCTACTACCACTGTGGCCGCAACCAAACCAGCTGTAAAAAAGGTTTACCGTTCGTTTGTCGGCTTGGTAAAAAGCACAAAGATGACTAAGACTATTACTGTTGTTGTCTCTTCTGTGAAAAAACATTTTAAATATCCAAAGAGTTTCACTACCACTGCCAAATATCATGTTCATGATGAAAAACAGGTAGCTAAAGTAGGGGACACTGTGAAATTCGTGGAATGCCGTCCGTTGTCTGCCACCAAACGTTGGAGATTGGTAGAAGTTTTAAAAACTAACGGTTAATTAGATTTTTTATGATTCAACATCGTTCATTTTTAAAAGCCGCTGATAATACTGGTGCAAAGCAGATGCAATGTATCCGTGTGCTTGGTGGTTACAAAAAACGCTATGGCCAAATTGGCGATATCGTAACTTGTGTTGTTAAAGAAGCGGTTCCACACGGTACTGTAAAGAAAAGTGAAGTTGTACACGTGGTGATCGTTCGTCAACGCAAAGAAATTCGTCGTCCAGACGGTACTTATATTCGCTTTGATGAAAATGCCGGTGTAATCGTGGACCGCAAGAGCAAAGAACCAAAAGGTACTCGTATCTTTGGACCTATCGCTCGTGAATTGCGTACCAAAGGTTTCCAAAAAATTATTTCTTTGGCGCCAGAAGTGGTCTAATTGATACTATATGAAAATAAAAACAAATGACAAGGTAAAAGTTTTAAAAGGTAAGGATCGCAACAAAGAAGGCAAAGTGATCCAAGTTTTCCCACAAGCTGAAAAGCTCGTAGTGGAAGGTTTGAATATCATGAAAAAACATTTGCGTACAAAAAAAGCCGGTGAAAAAGGTCAAGTGATTGAACTTTCCGCTCCTTTGCGCGTGGCTAATGTTATGCTTGTTTGTCCTAAATGTGGCAAAGCAACTCGTGTGAGCTACAAGAAAGACGGCGAAGACAAGAAACGTGTTTGTTCCAAGTGTAAAGAGTTTATCGACTAAAAATATGAATGTAAATTTATACCAAAAATATAAAAAAGAAGTAGTACCAGCTTTGAAGAAAGAATTGAATCTTAAAAGCGTGATGCAGGTACCAAAAGTTACCAAAGTGGTAATCAACGTTGGTGTCGGCCGCTTTGTAAAAGATGCTGGCTATATTGAGAATGTCGAAAAAACTTTGCTCAGAATCACTGGTCAAAAACCAGTTCGCACCAAAGCTAAAAAAGCTATTTCCAACTTTAAGATTCGTGAGAATCAAGAAATTGGTGTGATGGTTACTTTACACGGTACTCGCATGTATCAATTTTTAGAAAAATTAATCAATGTTAGTTTTGCTCGTATCCGCGATTTCCGCGGTGTGACTGACAAAGCGTTTGATCGCCAGGGAAATTATACTTTGGGTTTAAAAGAAAATACTGCTTTTCCAGAAGTTAAAACCGGTGAAATTGAAAAAATGCACGGTCTAGAAATCGTAATCAACACTTCTGCGAACAGTCGCGAAGGTGGTAAAGCCCTTTTAAGTCACCTAGGTTTTCCTTTTATCAAATAATGTATGGCAACTGAAGCTCAAATTTCAAAATCTTTCAAAAAGAAACCAAAATTTTCCACTCGTAAAGTAAATCGCTGCTGGAAATGTGGTCGTAAGCGTGGTTTCATGCGTCGTTTTGGCCTATGCCGTATCTGTTTCCGTGAATTGGCCAATGCCGGTTTGATCCCAGGTGTACGCAAATCCAGCTGGTAATTTATTCATAATTTTATTAAATTGTATTTATGATGACTGATCCAATCGCTGACATGCTTACCCGCATTCGCAATGCTTACCGGGTACGCAAACATGAAGCGACCTTCCCATATTCCAAATTGAAAATGAACATCTGCGAAATTTTGGTACGCGAAGGCTATTTGTTCAAATGTGAAAAAAGCGCTGATGTCCATCCACAGATTGTGGCTACTTTGAAGTACTCCGGACGCCAGGCGGCTGTGACTGAATTAAAAAGAATTAGCAAACCAGGTTCACGCTACTACGTGCAGTCTGCTTCTATCGGCAAGGTGCTTAACGGCTTTGGAGTGTCAATTTTTTCCACCTCCAAGGGGTTACTGACCGGTAAAGAAGCTCGTGCTGCCAAAGTTGGTGGTGAGTTGATTTGCGAAGTTTCTTAATTCGGAATTTTAATTAAAAAAATATATGTCTCGTATTGGTAAAAAAGTAAGAGCCATTCCTGCCGGCGTGACCATTGAACAGAAATCTGGTGAATTGGTTGTGAAGGGTCCAAAAGGGGAATTGCGTCAAAAATTACATCCACGTATTACTGTATCCAATGAAAATGGTCAATTGACCGTGACTGTTGTGAACCCAGAAAATACCAAAGACAAAGCGCTTTGGGGTACATTTTCTAGTCTTGTTGAAAACATGCTTGAAGGTGTGACTGTGGGCTTTAAAAAACAGTTGGAAATTAACGGCGTTGGTTATAAGGCCACTCTTAAAGGTGCTAATTTACAACTTGAAGTTGGTTTTTCTCACCCTGTAGAATTAGTGCCGGAAAAAGGTGTGAAATTCGAAGTAGAAAAAAATATTATCACCGTTTCCGGATCTGATAAACAGGCCGTTGGTGAACTGGCCGCTCGTGTTCGTGCTACCAAAAAAGTTGAACCTTATAAAGGCAAAGGTATTAAATATACCGATGAAGTAGTTCGTCGCAAGGCTGGTAAGACTGCCGCGAAGAGCGCTTCTTAATTTTAAAGAATACTAAATATGCGTAGATTGTTTAAGAACAACAGAAATGGTCTCAGAAAAATTCGTCATGCTCGTGTGCGTGCCGCTATGAGTGGTACTGCAGAGCGTCCACGTTTGTCAGTTTTTCGTAGCTTACGCACAGTGTACGTTCAGTTGATTGATGATAACGCGAAGAAAACTGTATGTGCCGTTGGTGCCAAAGAAGTAGGCAAAGAAACTGTGGAAGGCTATACTGCCAAAAGCTTGACCGCTTATTTGGTTGGTAAAAAATTGGCAGAAAAAGCCAAAGCTAAAGGCGTAACTAAAGTGGTCTTTGACCGCAGTGGTTACCAGTACCACGGTCGCGTAAAAGCGGTTGCCGATGGTGCTCGCGCCGGTGGTTTGGAATTTTAATTTTAGATTGATTTAAATTTATGAATAAAAATTTCAAAAGAGGCGGCCGTAATCAAGAAAAATCAGAATTTGACTCCAATGTTTTGGATCTTGCCCGTGTTACTCGTGTTACTGAAGGTGGTAAGCAGATGAGCTTCCGTGCTTTGGTAGTAATTGGTGACCGTCGTGGTCGCGTTGGTTTTGGCACTGAAAAAGGAAAAGATGTGCAGGGTGCCGTAGAAAAAGCTACTAAAAAAGCTAAAAAAGCTTTGATCAAAGTACCGATGGTAAATGAAACTATTCCTCACGCTGTGATGAGTAAATTCAAAGCCGCTAAAGTGATGATTAAACCAGCTCCAAAAGGTAGCGGTATTATCGCTGGTGGTGCTGTTCGTGTAGTTTTAGATTTAGCTGGTGTGCCAAATATTTCTTCCAAGATTGTTGGTAAAACCAAAAATAAAATTACTATTGTGAAAGCAACTTTTGAAGCTTTGAAGTCTTTGCGCCAAGTGCAAACTAGACCAGTGGCTAAAGCTCCGGTTGTGAGCGCTGAAGTAAAATAATAAAACTATATGACAAAATTAGCCATTCACAAATTAAAAGCCTCAAAAGGCTCTCGTCACAAAGCTAAAAAAGTTGGTCGTGGTAATGCTTCGGGACACGGAAATTATTCCGGTCACGGTGGTAAAGGCCAGACTGCTCGTAGTGGTGGTGGTGCTGGTTTGAAACTGAAAGGTTTTAAACGTTTGCTCCAGTCTACTCCTAAGTTGCGTGGTTTTAGAAGTATTGCTAAACGTCCTACTGAAATTTATCTCAATGATTTGGAAAGTAAATTCAAAGATGGTGACACTGTAAATATGGTTACCCTTAGAGAAAAGAACTTGGTTGGTGATAATGACAAAACTGCGAAAGTAGTT
This sequence comes from Candidatus Magasanikiibacteriota bacterium, assembly GCA_026396535.1. GTDB lineage: Bacteria > Patescibacteriota > Patescibacteriia > Magasanikbacterales > GWA2-37-8 > CAIOJG01. The sequence goes on from JAPLWP010000003.1 coordinate 7,978, forward strand.
GGTGGCGGAAAACTAACCAAAAAATTAACTTTGGAAGGTATCAAAACCACTGCTAGCGCGAAAGCGATAGTAGAGAAAGCACAAGGAGAAGTTAAATAAATTCAATTAATATACATGGAATAAAAACATGTATATTATTGTTTAATACCGCCTTTACCTATGTTTGAAAAACTTGAAAAAATTTGGAGTACTAAAGAAATTAGAAATAATATTTTGATCGTGCTGGGAATGCTCGTAGTTTTTCGCTTAGCTTCTCACGTACCGGTACCAGGTGTAAACGTCGCCAATCTTCGTGACTATTTAGCTGGTAATCAGATTTTGGGCTTATTGAATGTTTTCTCTGGTGGCACAATGTCCAACTTCTCCGTAATCATGTTGGGTGTTGGTCCGTATATTACTGCTTCGATTATTTTCCAATTGTTGGCCATGATTGTGCCATATTTTGAAGAATTATCCAAAGAAGGAGAAAGCGGCCAGCAGAAGCTCAACATGTATACTCGTTATCTCACTGTACCTTTGGCCTTTCTACAATCTTTTGCGATGATTCGTTTGCTCAACAGCTCTGCCAAACCAATTTTGACTGATCTTACTGGTTTCCGTATGGTTACTATCATGTTCACCATTACTGCCGGTACTATGTTTTTGGTATGGCTTGGTGAATTAATTTCCGAAAGAAAAGTTGGTAATGGTATGTCTTTGCTTATCTTCGCTGGTATCGTGGCTTCGATGCCGTCTACCTTGCGCACTGCTTTTGTGAACTATACTTCCGCCGATCTTTACACCTTTGTAATGTTTGCGTTGATCGCAATAATTACTGTAGTTGGTGTAGTATTTATCAACGAAGGACAACGCAATGTGCCAGTAAACTATGCCAAACAAATGCGCGGCAATCAGAGCTTTGGTGGTGGATCCGCTTCTCATTTGCCGATTCGTGTAAATATGGCTGGTGTAATTCCAATTATCTTTGCTATCTCTTTGGTATTATTTCCACCAATGGTAGCGCAGTTTTTTGTGCACGCTCGCAGCGCTTGGCTTGCTAGTTTAGCTACTCACACCATTACTTTCTTCAACGATAAAACTTACTACGGTGTAATGTATTTCTTGTTGGTATTTTTCTTTACTTATTTTTATACTGCCGTTATTTTCCACCCTCAGAAAATTGCTGAAAATTTGCAGCGCCAAGGTGGATTTGTACCAGGTATTCGTCCAGGTAAAGAAACTGAAAAATATTTGCAGATGATCGTGAACCGCATCAATTTGATTGGCGCGTTGTTCCTGGGCATGATTGCGATTTTGCCTCTATTGGTACAGGGCGCATCTGGTAGCACCTCACTCAAAATTGGTGGTACTAGCATGTTGATCGTAGTAGCGGTAGCAATTGAAATTTACAAACAAATTGAGTCTCAATTGACCATGCACGAATACGACAGAATTTAATAGAATCTTCACTAAAATCCTCCAATATTGGGGGATTTTTTTATTCTCTAAAATGGGATATAATTATGGGAGCTATGGATCTAAATTCTCCAATATCATCGCTCAATAATGTGGGGCCGGCGATTGCCAAGAAGCTCAAAAAAATCAATCTTAGTACGATTGGTGATTTGTTATATCACATTCCTTTTCGACATGAAGATTTTCGCGGGGGAATGCCAATAAAAGATTTGCAGGATGGTCTCACGGTATCGGTAGCGGCCAAGGTGGAGCTCATAGGGAGCCGTAGGAGCTTCAAGACGCGTAAGATGGTTACAGAGGCGCTAGTATCAGATAATAGCGGTAGTCTGCGTATTGTGTGGTTCAATCAGCCGTATGTGACCAAGATTATTGAGATCGGCAGTGACTGGCAATTTTCCGGTACAGTGAAATCAGATATGCTTGGGGCTCAGCTCGTGAATCCTACATTTGAAAAAAAATCTGTCACGGCTACCGCGGGCGCTAAATTTCTGCCGGTATATTCGGTGACCGCCGGACTGTCACAAAAATTATTGCGTTTTTTGGTAGAGCAGGCTTTGGAGCAAGTGAAAAAAATTCCCGATTGGCTGTCGGAAGATATTTTGGAAGAATATGATTTGCTGCCTTTGAGCGCAGCTTTGCAGGCCGTGCATTTCCCAGCTGACAGGCATGATTTGGACAATGGCTTTAAGCGTTTAAAATTTGATGAATTATTTTTGATTCAATTGCGGGCGGAAATTTCTCGTCGGGGTCGGGCAATGCAGAAAGCTCCAATTTTGGATTTTAAAGAAAAAGAGATTAAAGAATTTGTAGATAAATTGCCGTTTGCTTTGACTAAACCGCAGAAATTATCAGCGTGGGAAATTCTCAAAGATCTTTCTAAGCCCAGCCCGATGAATCGTCTGCTGTCGGGAGATGTGGGGTCGGGTAAGACAGTGGTAGCGGCGATGGCATTATACAATACTGCTTTAAACGGTCTTCAATCTGTGCTTTTGGCTCCTACTGAAATTTTGGCCAAACAACATTTTGATAATATTACTCGTTTATTATCGCATCTGGATATTCCAATTTGTTTGTATACTCGTAGTCAATTTGCCAAAAATGATTTGGAAGAAAATATTGAAAGCAAGAAATTTAAAAAAGAAATATTAGAAAATTTAAAAGAAGGAAAAATTGCTTTGGCTATCGGCACCCATGCTCTACTTTCGGATAAAATTGAATTTAAAAAATTAGGACTGGCAATAGTGGATGAACAGCATCGGTTTGGAGTGGAGCAGCGTAATGATATTAAACAAAAAGGCAAAGGCGTACATTTTCTCAGCCTTACAGCCACTCCGATTCCGCGTTCGCTGGCCCTTACACTTTATGGTGATTTAGATCTGTCGGTAATTGATGAATTGCCGGCTGGGCGTAAACCGATTATGAGTAGATTGGTAGAAGTATACAATCGCCAAAAAGCTTATGATTTTATTCGCGCACAGATCAAGCAAGGCCGTCAGGCGTTTGTGGTGTGTCCGCTAATTGAAAATGATAGCGGTGATAAGAAATCGGTTTTGGCCGAATATGAAAAATTATCTAAGAAAATATTTCCAGATTTAAAAGTAGATTTTTTACACGGTAGATTAAAGTCCGTTGAAAAAGAATCCGCAATGAGAAAATTTAAAAATCATGAAAC
>JAPLWP010000067.1 GCA_026396535.1 Candidatus Magasanikiibacteriota bacterium
AAAATTTTAATTGTTAAAATTTTATTTAGCAAAGCGTGCAAAATGAGCGAAAGCTTTGTTGGCTTCAGCCATTCTGTGTACATCGTCACGTTTCTTTACAGCATCACCAGTATTGTTGTGAGCATCGTTTAAAACAGTAGCCAATTTTAAATGCATCGGCTGGCCTTTTTTAGCGCGCGCGGCACCGATGATCCAGCGGAAAGCTAGAGCATTCTGACGTTCACCGCGAACTGGCAAAGGTACTTGATAGTTGGCACCACCAACACGGCGGGAGCGAACTTCCACCTGAGGGCGGATAAGGTTGATAGCTTCTTCGAAAACTTTCATCGCGTCTTTTTTGGTATCAGCAACGATTTTATCCATTGCTTTATAGAAAATACCTTGAGCGGTAGTTTTCTTTCCACCTTCCATCAAAAAGTTGATGAATTTAGCGGCCAAGACACTGCCATATTTCGGGTCAGCGCTGATAACACGTTGTTTTGATTGTTTACCTCTCATAAGATTCAGTCATTAAGTATTATTTCTTGGCAGCTTTAGGACGCTTGGTACCATACAAACTGCGACCGCGACGACGTTTTTCAATACCTTGAGTATCATAAACACCGCGCACAATGTGGTAACGAACACCAGGAAGATCTTTTACACGACCACCACGAATCAAAACGATCGAGTGTTCCTGCAAATTGTGGCCTTCACCTGGGATATAGGCGATAACTTCCATACCATTGCTTAAGCGGATTTTGGCCACTTTACGCAAAGCGGAGTTAGGTTTTTTAGGAGTTGTAGTATAAACCTTGGTACAAACACCACGTTTAAAGGCGCAACCTTTGGCAAATACGGTTTTGCGGCGGTGCAAGTTATCAATTGTAAACTGCAAGGCCGGCACTTTGGTTTTGCGCACTTTATTGATGCGCCCCTTTTTTAACAGTTGATTTACTGTAGGCATAGTTTGAATTAATTTGGCTAATCCTAGCGGATTGTGCCGAGTTTTTATTAAACAAAAAAACTGACCATATATAATCAGCCACGATTTTTCTGGTCCGCCCAAGATCAAAATATCAGATAAATATTGTAATTTTTGGACTAGTTCTGCTCAGATAATACTATATATATTGGGCTTTGTCAATGGTTGACACCTGTGTATATGTGTAGTATTTTGGCTATGTAAGCTTATTTTTTTTGGAGGAGGGCAGCATGTTTGATATTGAGAGTGAAGGAAAGGAGTCAAATAATGTGTATGATTTGTTTCTCGGTATAGCCATGATGGCTATTGTCGTTTGGCTGAGGATCAATACTTGTTTGGACACAACACTGACCTGTGTGGTCAATCTTAGTTTGCAAATGATTCTGTTTTTGTTCGGGGCGACACTGACTTTGACGGCGGCGGGGATGATTTTGGTTGATTTGTTTGATTGGCTCACAAAAGGAGGGAGGAAGTAAGTATGCAGACCCGGTGGAGCTTGCTCCCGGGTAGGGAAGGTAATAAAAAACCACCTGCAATCACGTAAGTAGAAAATAATTTTTCTTTTTACGCGACAGGTGGTTTTTTTGTTTTCGAGTTATAAATCGTCCACATTTCGTAAAAAACTTCCAGGTTTTATTTTTATCGGTTGGTCGTCATCTTCGGAAATATATTGGATTTCGTCGTCATTGCTGTTGTTAAATACCGAACTGCTTGAACGTAGTAGAGAATGATCGTCGATCAAATCCTGACTAATCTCTGAAAGAAAAATACTTGGTCCAGCTCCCGATCCCCAACCGTCAGCTTGCATTGGGAAAGTGAGATAAACATTTTCTTTGGCACGAGTGACCGCGACATAAAATAGTCGACGTTCTTCTTCTAAACCATTTTCTTCACGCAGAGCGCGCGCGTTTGGAAAGCCTTCGTTTACTAAGTTGATAATAAAAATAATTTTCCATTCCAAACCTTTCGCCTGATGAATAGTAGATAAAACAATTCGACCCTCTTTTAGTTTTTGTTGATCGGTCGGATGGGCAAAAGATTCTTGCAATGACGCTTCCGCCAAAAAATCGGATAGATCTTTTTGTTTTTTGGAAATTTCAGCCAGTTGTTTTAAATCTTTTTTTCGGTCGTCGCTGTCTATAAATTCTGTCTCCAAATAGTCGATATATGGTGATTCGAGTAAAGCAGAAATCAATTCACCGGTATTGCAGTCTGGTTCAGTAGACCTCTGTAAAAGTTTTTCAAATATTTTGAAAAAATTGTTCCAGCCAGCAAGTGCTTTACCGCTAAGTATGTCGCCGATATTTTTTAGCTGATCAATGTTTTCTAATCTTTGCACCTGGGCAATAATTTTTTGAGCGGCGGCTGGGCCGACACCTTCTTCGTGTTGTAATATTCGCATCCAGGCGGCTGTGTCGGCGAGGTTATTAAAGATCCTGAGATAACTCAAAATATCTTTCACGTGAGCGCGCTCAAAAAAACGTAGACCACCGCGATAATCATAGAGAATTCCAGCGCGGGCTAGAGCTATTTCTAATGCTTGGGAATGGTGGGTCGCGCGGAATAAAACCGCGATTTGATTCGGATTTATGCCTGTATCCAAGGCCTCAACAATTTTTTTAACAATAAAATTCGCTTCTGATTCTTGGTCAATTTGCGGATGTAGCGCCGGTTTTGGTAAACCACTTTTTAATGCGCGTAGTTTTTTGGCGTATTGTTTGGAATTATTGCTAATAACATTATTAGCCAAGTCTAAAATTTCTTCACTAGAGCGGTAGTTTGTTTCTAATCGAAATATTTTTGCGTCTGGATATTTTTCTTCAAAATTTAAAATATTCCGGATATCAGCCGCACGAAAAGAGTAGATGCTCTGCGCGTCATCTCCGACTACTAAAATATTTTTATGGATAACGGCTAGCTTATCTATTATGGCCGCTTGAATTTTATTAGTATCTTGGTATTCGTCTACCAATATATATTGAAATTGTGTGGCGAAATAATGTTGTACTGCCGGCAAATTTAAGAGAGCTGAAAGATTTACTAAGAGATCATCAAAGTCCATCGCGTTGGCTTCTTTTTTCTTCATCGCATAACGGCTGGCAATATCCGCAAATGTGTCAGATAGCGGCCAATAGCCAGGATATTTTTTATCAATTACTTCGCCCACTGCTTGGTCGGCATTGCGAGCGTAGGAAATGATATTACCGATAATTTTGGCAGATGGAAATTTTTCTCCGGTTTTAAATTCTTTTACAACCAGTTTTAAAAGTGATTGAGCGTCGTCGGCATCCAGTACAGTGAAATTATTTTTATATCCCAAGTGCGCGGCATATTTGCGCAGAATTTTATTGCCAATATGATGAAATGTTCCGGACCAAGGTAAACGACTTTCTAGGCCAGTAATTTTTTGTACGCGTTCGATCATTTCGTTGGCCGCTTTGTTGGTAAAAGTAACGAGTAAAATATTTTCTGGGTTGATTCCTTTTTCTAATAGATAAGCCACTCGATAAGTAATAGTACGAGTCTTGCCAGATCCGGCGCCGGCCAATACCAAACAAGGGCCGTCGCCATTTTGGACAACATCCAATTGTTCTTGATTTAATTCTTGTTCAAAATTGATCATATGAATTGTCATTTTAACACACCTTAATTTTTTGAGCAAAACAGCGTCGTATCATTGACAAAAACTGAATTTTAGGATCGGATTTCGGATCCGATGTAGCAGTTGCGTCGGTGTTTTGTGAAGAGGATAGGAAAATGATCGAAAATAAGTTTGCCAAGTGTGTGGGTTGGCGGTTTCGTGCTTACAATGAGCAAGGGATCCGGATTTTTGACGATGTGTTGGTCGAGGTGAGCAGCGTCCAGTCGGAGTATCTGATGATCCAAAGAGAAGGGTCGTTTCGAACTCCCCGAGAGAGCCGGATGCAAAGCGGCAATTCCTTTCGGAAAGAGGAATTGAGTCTGACTCATGCCTCGAACACCATGGTCGAGATGCGTTGGCGTGGTCACACGCGTTTTGTCTTCACACCACTGTGATCATTAGTCTCACGACGAAATGGTCCAACAACTGCAAAGCCGTCCAGGGAAACCTCGGACGGCTGCGCTATTTATAAGGAAAACCTTGATTTTTATTGGAAAATAGCGTAAAGTTGGCTAAATAAAATATATGTCATTTTTTGAACTTATTCACGAAGACAAAAATACCGGTGCACGTGCTGGTATAATGCACACCGATCATGGGGATATTCCTACACCGGTATTTATGCCGGTAGGTACCCAGGCTTCCGTAAAAACTTTGGATCAGACTGATCTACTTACTTTGGATCCAAAAATTATTTTGGGAAATAATTATCATTTGCATTTACGCCCCGGCGAAGATTTGGTTGATGGTGCGGGCGGACTTAATAAATTTATGAATTGGGACAGACCAATTCTCACTGATTCGGGCGGCTTTCAAGTGTTTTCTCTAGGTATTCAAAAAGAGCAAAAAGGTCAGCAAGGGAAATTGGTAAAAATTGATGAAGATGGAGTAAAATTTCGTTCGCATATTGATGGGTCTGAGCACCGTTTTACGCCCGAGTCGGCCATTGAATGCCAGCATAAAATCGGCGCTGATATTATTATGGCTTTTGATGAATGTACTCCGGATAATGCTGACTACATATATACCAAAGCGGCTATGGAGCGTACCCATCGTTGGGCAGAGCGCTGCATAGTAGAGCATAAGAAAAATATTTCCTATCACGGTTATCGCCAATTTTTATTTGGTATAATTCAAGGTGCCAACCACGAAGAGCTGCGCCAAGAGTCCGCTAAATTTATTACTAATTTGGATTTTGATGGTATCGCGATTGGCGGTGAGAGTATTGGCTATAATATGGAAGCGACGGAAAATATTTTACGTTGGGTCATGCCGTTTATTCCAAAAGATAAACCGCGCTATACTATGGGTGTAGGTTTAGATCCGACTGATTTGCTCAAAGTAGTGGCTGGTGGCGCGGACATGTTTGATTGTGTGGCACCAACTCGTTTGGCGCGTCATGGGATGTTGTTTGTAAAAACTTCTCAAGATCCAAAACGCCGATTGAATATTACCAATGCTGCTTTTGCCAAAGATTTTTCTCCGATCAGTGACAGTTGTGCTTGCCTAACTTGTAAAAATTATTCTCGCGCTTATTTACACCATTTGTTTGGTGCACAGGAATTGTCTGGGTTGCGTCTAGCGACCATTCACAATATCCATTTTATGCTTGATTTGATGAGGCAGGCCCGCGAAGCGATTCTGCAGGATCGCTATAGTGAATTTATGAAAGAATGGCTGTAATATGCTGCATATTAAAATAGTTTGTTTAGGAAAACTAAAAGAAAAATATTGGCAGGAAGCGGAAGTGGAGTATCTCAAACGATTGTCAGCTTTTGCAAAGGTAGAAATTTTAGAGTTAAAAGAAGAATCATTTGACGAAAAGATGCCGGCGCAAATGATAAAAGAAAAAGAAGCTCAATTATTAAAAAACGCCTTGAATAAATTTCAAGACGCTTTTTTGATAGTGCTGGATGAGCACGGCAAACAATTTTCTTCTGTAGATTTTTCCCAAAAATTATCGGATTTGGCCCTTGATGGTAATAGTAATTTTGTTTTTGTGATTGGCGGGCCGTTGGGATTAGATGAATCTGTTTTAAAGATGGCAAAATTAAAATTATCTTTTTCTTCTTTTACTTTTACTCATCAGATGATCCGAGTATTTTTGCTAGAACAAATTTATCGGGCGATGATGATACAAGCTGGACGACAATATCATTATTAATTTACATCTTCTGAAGGTTTGGCAATAATTGTTTTTCCTTCCAGGTCTTCCTTGCTCATTTCCCCCAAGAATACAGGCTTTTCTGGTAATTCTGGAGGTGCAAAATCAGAATTTACGCCAATAGTTAATATCTGTTTTAAAGCGTTCGCGTCCGGACAAGTAATATCATTTACTATGTCTGAGAGTAGGCTGTCTACAATTTGTTTGGGTGTTTGGTAAGGATTATCTTGCCAACGTGTTTTGATCTGTTTTTGCAATTCTTCTTTGGACGATGCTTGAAGACCAAAGAACTCATCCGGTATTTGATCCAAAAAATTATTAAATTTTCTAATGCCCCCCCTCATGATTTCTAAGATTTGAGTTTCTTGTTCGCTCATAAAATTTTAAAATTAATTAGGTTTATTTTCTTCTTCGTCTTCGTTATTTTTATTTTTTCTGCTTTCTTTTAATTCTTGCAGTATGCTCTCGGGAGTTTGTAAATATTTAGAGAAATCAATGCTATGGTCTCTTATTAAATTTTCCTCTAATTCCCCAGAAGCCGCCGCCGCAGCCTTTAGATCTTTTGTTTTTTTTGATTCACCGTCTGATTTTTGAACGCTGGTGGGAAATAAAAATTCTTTGGTCTTAAATCCGTCTTTTGCACCAGCGGCCAATTTAAACCTCAATTCTGCTAAATATTTAAAATGCGCATCTCTTTCCTGGTCGTTCATGAATTCTAGTACTATTTCGCATACCATGTCCAAAACCCAATGCATTTCTTTGTCAGGGTTGTTATTATAAACATCAAAGAAAAGCTTTTTAATTCTTTCTTTAGTAAAGAATTTTTTATCAAAAAACTCTTCTTCCATTTCGTCGATAAATTGAGCAAATTTTGCGTAATTAAATTGTTCTTTGGCGCTGAGGTTTATGAACTCTCTGTTACGCTGCATGCCTTCGCCCATATGGTTTACAATTCATGATAAATTAGCTAAACTATAAATAGTTTAGCACTTAATATTTTTTATGTCCAAACCTGTAATCGTCTCTGGTATTCAGCCGACCGGTAACCTTCATATTGGTAATTATCTAGGAGCGGTGAAAAACTGGCTCGAGCTTCAGAAATCTGGGAAATACCAACTATATATATTCATCGCCGATTTACATTCTTTGACCGGTAAACTTACTGCCGAGCAGTTGCGTGAGCAGGTCAGGATTACGGCCGCTGAATTATTGGCAGCTGATATTGATCCGGATAAGACCACTTTTTTTGTGCAATCCCAGGTAATAGGCCACGCTGATTTGGCTTGGATATTCAATTGTGTCACTCCGATGGGTGAATTGGAGCGTATGACTCAGTATAAAGATAAATCCGAGCAATTAAACAAAACTACAGCGGGGTTATTTGACTATCCGGTATTGCAAGCCGCCGATATTTTGATATATAAGGGCGAGCAAGTGCCGGTAGGACAAGACCAAGTTCAGCACGTAGAGCTCACTCGTGATATTGCTCGCTGGTTTAATAATAGATATGGTGAATTCTTCCCCGAAGCCAAACATCTTTTGACCCATGTGCCAAAAGTGATGAGTTTGCTCGAACCAGAAAAGAAAATGAGTAAAAGTCTAGGAGCTGGCCATGTGATAGAATTGCGTGAAAACCCAGAAGAGATAGAAAACAAATTAAAAAAAGCGGTTACGGCTACTACGGGAGGTGTGCAGGCGCCAGGAGTGATTAATTTATTAGGATTATTGAAAGAATTTGGTGATAAAAAAATCCATGATGCTTTTGTATCTGCTGAAAAAGAAGGCAGTATTCGCTATGGTGATTTGAAAAAAGCTTTGGGCGAAGCGGTGGCCCAGCATTTTGCTGAATTTAGAATCAAACGTGAAAAGCTTTTGAAAGATCCAAAAAAATTGGATAAGATTTTGGCCAAAGGCGCTGCCAAAGCGCAAAAAGTGGCGACAAAAAATATGGCTGAAGTTCGTAAGTTGGTTGGTGTTAAATAATTTATTTTTAATTAAAATAATATGGAAAATACATCGAATTTGCACAGTGGTCCAAAAGATGTTTTTTTGCATCTTTTTAATATCGTTACTTTTTATTTGACAATTATTGGGTTTATTACTCTGTATATCCAATATATTAATGCTGCTTTTCCGGATGCTCTTAATTATTATTTTCAGTCTATCGCCGGAGCGGTGAGAATATCTTCTTCTATTTTATTTATCTCAGTGCCAGCTTATCTTTTGAGCTCTTGGTTGTTGGCCGCAGATTTACGTGTTGTGCCACAGAAAAGGGATTTTAAATTACGCAAATGGTTGTTGTATTTTACCCTTTTTATTTCCGCGATTATTATCATTATAGATCTTATTACTTTTATTTATAATTTTCTCAGCGGTGAATTAACTATACAATTCTTTTTGAAGATATTGGTAGTACTAGCGGTAGCTGGAGCAGTATTTGGTTATTATATTTGGGAATTAAAAAGAGAAGATTTAAATTCCAAGGTGCCTAAAATGTTGGCGATAATTTTGGCAGTGCTAACTATCGTGAGTGTTGGGGCTGGTTTCTTTGTGGTTGGTTCGCCGGCTACTCAGCGCAATCGTCGCTTTGATGATCAGAGAGTAAGTGATTTACAGAATTTACAGGGCCAAGTAGTGAATTATTGGACTCAAAAAGCTATTGTTCCGGCAAAGCTTAGTGATTTGCAGGATAGTATTTCTGGCTTTAGGGTGCCATCAGATCCAGAAACAGGAGCGGCCTATGAATATAGAATAATTGATAAATTAAATTTTGAATTGTGTGCCAGCTTCAAAACTTCCGGTCCTGATGTCAACCAACCTAGAAGTATGATCTATTCTCCAAATGATCCTTATAGTCAGAATTGGGCACACAAAGCGGAAAGAACCTGCTTTGACCGCACCATTGATCCAGAATTATACAAATCACAGCTGCCAGTCGTGCCAGTGAAATAGTATTTGACAAGTTTAAAAGGTATTGATAGAGTATATATATGAAACAGACATTTTCTACAAATAATAACAATAATAATCCTGCCTAAGTGGGTGAGTTATTGTTGAATAGAAAAAACAAACTCCCTCACTTACTGAGGGAGTTTTTAATTCCGGGATAGTTGAGCGGTACAACGCCACGCTGTTAACGTGGATTTCGTAGGTTCGAGTCCTACTCCCGGAGCAATTGAACAAAAGCAGACCAATAACGGTCTGTTTTTGTTTTATCGAATAGAATGGTTTTATTTTGAATTAATAATGTCTTAATGCGTTTCGTATATGGTAGTTAGGTATGAAATACGTTAAAAAAATAAAATTAGATAATGCCCCTAAAATGAAGATCTCTCTTTTGGTTGCTTGTTTCAACGAAGAGAAATCCTTACGCAAGTCCATCAGATCCTGTCTTAATCAAACTCGAAAATTCGATGAGATGATTTATGTGGATGATTCATCAACGGATAAAACCCCTGTTATTTTAAATAAGTATTCTGTTAATCCTAAATACAGCAATTTTCTTAAAGCAGTTAGAACTCCTCGTAACACTGGAAATAAGAGTAGTGCCCAAGAATTTGGTCTGCAATTTATCACGGGAGATATATTTGTCGTCACTGACGCCGACACTTTTCTTGATAAACATTTTGTGAAAGAAATTGAAAAAAGCTTTGTTGATAACGCTGGTGCCGCCGCCGTGGCCGGCTATGTGCGTAGTTTGCCTTATAATTGGTTGACCTTATGCCGATCTTTTGAGTATACCATAGGACAAAAAGTTCATAAGCAGGCGGAATATTTTATGAGTTATATATTTGTTATACCCGGAGCAGCCAGCGCTTTTCGCTCCGATATTTTTCGTGAGAATGTTTCTTTTGATCATGACACTATTACAGAGGACCTGGATTTTACTTATAAATTGCATGAGAAAAATTTTAAGATTTTTTATAACTCCAAGGCAGTAATTTATACCCAAGATCCCATTGATTTAAAAAATTACATTAATCAAACACGCCGGTGGTTTGGTGGCGGGTGGCAGAATCTAATCAAACACTGGAATTCTATTCCAGAAAGTCCAATGAGATCATTTGAAATTTCTCTTATATATGGAGAAGGAGTGGTATTTTCTGTTGTATTTTTAATAATTCCATTCATTAATTTATGGGTAGAGTTATTGTTTTTAGTTGGATATTTCGTGATTACATCATTATTTGCCATATGGGCGGCACGGACTGAAAGAAGACCGTCTATAATGTTGGTACCTTTTGTTTATATCCTGCTGCTTTACATCAACGCTTATATTTACCTAGAACAATTTTATTTGGAAATAATATTAAGAAAAAAAAATTTAAAGTGGTTTAAACCTGATCGTTTTATTTTTAAATCAAAAATATTCAAATAATTTTAATCGTATGTCTCCTACACCTTTTCTTGGATTATCAGTCCTGATCCATCTCGGCATAATTTTTATAAACCGAATGCTTGGCCGCAACGGCCCAATCAAGCGTGTGCGTCTAAAAATAAATAAGCCATCAGTATCCCGGCGCATCAGTATGGCTATAATCACGTCTGTGCTCACGGTCGTTAGTATCAGTGCCGCCCTACTAATTGATACCGCTGTTGTGGATAAGCATTCGTCGATAAGATTTATTAATCATATCATTGCTCAAGATTTAAATCATGACACCATAAATAACTCAAATAATATTTATTCACCTCTTAATTATAAAATATGAAGAATCAGTCATCAAAATTTAAAAGTAAAATATTATCGATCTCATTAATTTTATTGTTAGTTGTTGGGATTTATTCGCCTTTAGTAAGTGCGGCAGCAGTATCAAATAATTTAATTTCTAATCCATCTTTCGAAACAACTGGCTCAGCCAGCTCCACTTTACCAGATCAGTGGACGCTAGCCGGATTTGGCACAAATGATAGGACATTTACATATCCTGTAACTGGCATAGACGGCAATGCCGCACGCGTGGATATAAGCTCTTATACAGACGGCGATGCCAAATGGGTATTTAATAATGTACCAATCACGGCCGGTCAATCATACGCGTTTAAAGATAATTATATGGCGATAGTGCCGACTGTAATTGCTGTTCAATACACCAGCGCCAGTGGCACGACAAGTTTTGATCCAAATTTTCTGAGCGTACCCGCCTCACCAAGCGCCTGGGGTACAGCCAGTATTAATTTTACCGCTCCCTCTGGTGCAATAACGGTTACAGTTTTTCATCTGTTAAATTCCGTCGGTTCGTTAACTGTGGATAATTATAGTTTAACTTTGATTCCACCACCAACACCTTTTGACCAAGGGTTTGCTTCTTTGACATTTGACGATGGCGTGCAATCACAAATGGATAATGCAAAGCCAATTCTTGATTCCGCAGGAATGAAAGCAACTTTTTATATTGTCACTCATGCTAGCGCTGGGTTTTCGGTTCCCACTTCATCGCCTGAATCTGTTTTAGCCGACACAATTTATATTTATAAAGATCAATATATCAGTAACGCTAATTCGCAAATTTCTGCGCAAGTCACCCTGACAGATAATTCCGTGATAAACGCAGATGTGGTTGATAGTTCTGGAGTTACTTTGGGTTCGAGTGCTACTGTACCAGCTTCGTCATCAACACTGGCACAAGCACAAGTAAATTTTTATATTCCACCGACAGCAAAATCCGTAGTAGTTTCACATAATCCAACTGAGGGAAATTCGTTGGTTGTTAGTAATGTGTCCTTTGGAGCGAAAGGTTATATGCCTATTCAAGACATATTAAGTTTAAAAGCCGATGGCCAAGAAATAGGTGCTCATACGCAAATACATCCAGATTTGAGCACCTTAGGCACAAACGATGCTCAATCCCAAGTTCAAGGTTCGCTCAATGAACTGTTGGCCAATGGCTTGTCACCGATGTTATCGTTTAATTATCCATACGGCAATTTTAACTCCAGCACCATACAAATCGTTCAGAACGCTGGATTTACATCAGCTCGCTCTGTGATTCCAGGTTTTAATGGTAAGAACGCCAACCCGTTTGCTTTAACAGCTCAATCGGTTAATGCCAACACCACCTTGGATCAAGTAAAAGCATGGATTGATAGTGCTAAGACAAATAAAACATGGTTGATATTAGTGTTCCATGATATTACTCCAACCATATCCGTCAATGATCCTTATGCATCAACTCCAACTATGATGCAAGATATTGTAAATTATCTTACCGCTAACAATGTGCCAGTTCACACGATCAGCCAAGGAATAGATCTGTTGAATAATGTTATCCCTGCACCGGTTGTGCCACCTACACCAACGCCAACCTCTACACCAACCTCAACACCTACACCAACTGTCATCACCAAAACGATCACTCTGTATCCTGGTTGGAATCTGATTACTGTACCGGTTGTGCCAATCAATACCACAACCAACCAAGCCATAAATTATACTGCAGAAACATTTGGACAATTTGTAGGTGCAGATATGCTTTCTCAATGGTCGGCAGATAGTTATGCTAGTCATATTGTTGGTGTATCAACAACAGCAAACAACTTCAATATAACTTCGGGCACGGGATTCTTCATACATGTCACCAGCACCAAAAATCTATCTATTATCGGAACAGCTATTGCTCAAACAAGTCCAACAATATCAGCAGGCTGGAACTTGCTAGGGTGGGCATCTGACACTAGTACGAATGCTGATGCTTTCGGTACGCTGATGGGTAACATCGATATTGTTTCAACTTTCAACAATGCCAATCAGCAATGGCAGAGTCATGTCATGGGGTTGCCTTTAAACAATTTTACAATTAACCAAGGCAACAGTGTATTTATGCATCGTCTAGTTAGTACTCCTACTAGCACTCCTCCAGTTTCAACTACAAGTACTACCGCCACTACCTCTATCTCTACCACTTCTACAGCAATGAATAATGTACCTAACAGTTCCGTTGAAGTCGCGTCGCTCATCGACGCGACTTTTCCGGATCAATGGACGTATGGTGGTTGGGGTACAAACACCGCGATATATGAATATATAAATGATGGCCATATTGGATCGCATAGTACTAAACTTATCGTAAGCAATTATAATTCCGGTGATGCACATTGGGATTATGCACCACAATCTTTGACTCGAGGAATGGATTATCAATTCACTGCTTGGTACAAAACCAATACCACTCCTCATGTAGTCGTTCATTATATTAAAGATAATGGCAGCGAAGATTTTTTTGGATTATCTGATCCTGAACCGGACGGAACAAATAATTGGCAAAAATATTCTGGAGTTTTCAGTG
>JAPLWP010000030.1 GCA_026396535.1 Candidatus Magasanikiibacteriota bacterium
TAAATTTGTCGACGTATTCTTCCAAAGGAATACCATATTGCAAACCTGTCGAGATAGAAATCGCAAACAAATTGAGCATACTGCGGAAAGCAGCGCCTTCGCGATACATATCAATAAACACTTCTCCCAGGCGACCATCTGGATATTCACCAGTGCGCAAGAAAATTTTCTGTCCAGCTACTTTGGCTTTGATAGTAAGCCCACTGCGTTTGTATGGCATCTGGCGCTGTTCACCATGCACATAAATCTTGGTGCCTTGGCTAGAGCCATCGTGCGCGTATTTTATCTGCGCATGATCATCGCTTACCATTTGATTGATTACACTTTGATCTTGGCTCGAGAGTGAAAAAGTTTTGTGAGCGGAAACAGTAGATTCAGAAGTTTTGGTTTCAGTCATTACTTCGGTTTTTGTTTCTACCACTTCATCTTTTACTTCTTCTACTTTATCTTTTTTGGAATCTGATTTGGAAGCCAAAGGCTGAGACATCTTACAACCATCACGATAAATCGCGTTGGCTTTGAGAGCCAATTTCCAGGAAGCCATGTAAGCGATTTTTACATCTTCAACAGTGGCCTCATTTGGCATGTTGATAGTTTTGGAGATAGCACCAGACAAGAAAGGCTGCACTGCGGCCATCATACGAATGTGGCCCAAATAGTGAATGAAGCGTTTTCCTTTTTTACCATTTTTGTTGGCAGTATCAAATACTTTGTAATGTTCAGTCTTGAGATGTGGAGCACCTTCGATAGCCATCGCGCCACAAACAAATTCATTGGCTACTTCTAGTTCATCATCGTTGAATCCAACGGCTTTGAGGAAGTTGAAATTTGGATCTAAATATTGCTGCGAGCTAAAGCCCAGACGAGCCATAGTTTCTTCACCCAAAGTCCAGTTGTTGAATACAAATTGTAATTCAAAGGCACTGAGCAAAGATTTTTCAATCTTTTCTAAATCAATCGCAGTCAAACCTTTGGCAATCAAACTCTGATGATTAATTGCTGGCGCACCTTTAAGGGTAGCGCGACCTTTGAGATAATCCACGATATCACTAACTTCACTTTCGTTATATCCCAAAGTTTTCAGAGCGACCGGTACAGCTTCATTTACAATTTTGAAATATCCGCCACCAGCTAATTTTTTGAATTTCACCAAAGCAAAATCTGGTTCTACACCGGTTGTAGCACAATCCATAAGCAAACCAATAGTACCAGTCGGAGCAAGCAAAGTAGTCTGAGCATTACGGTAACCATATTTTTCACCCATCTCGAGAGCTTTGTTCCAAGCTTCACGAGCGGCTACAAGCAAATAAGCCGGAGCAAATTGTGGATCAATACCTAAACTTTCGTATTCATCTTCGTGAGCATTGAAAGCAGCACGACGATGATTGCGCATTACACGCAACATGTGTTCACGGTTTTCAGGATAGCGTTGGAATGTACCCAAGAAACTAGCCATCTCGGCGGAAGTTTCATAAGATTGAGCAGTCATGAGAGCAGTCACGGCACCAGCAAAAGCCAAAGCCTCTGGGGAATCATAAGGAATACCAGCGGTCATGAGCAAGCTGCCAATATTGGCATAGCCCAAACCAAGAGTACGGAATTCAAAACTCATCTGCGCAATTTCTTCACTTGGGAATTGAGCCATGAGCACACTGAGCTCAAGTACCACAGTCCAAGCGCGAGTAGTATATTTATAACCTTCTACATCAAAGGTGGCGGTTTCTGGATCATAATAGTGAGCCAAATTCATGGATGCCAAATTGCAAGCAGTATCATCGAGGAACATATATTCACTGCAAGGATTACTGCCGTTGATACGACCAGAAGCTGGACAAGTATGCCAATCGTTTACATTGGTATCAAATTGCACACCAGGGTCAGCACAGCGCCAAGCGGCCATAGCAATTTTGTCCCATAGATCGCGAGCTTTCATTTTTTTGGCCACGCCGCCATCAGTACGATTTTTCAATTCCCAACCATTATCTTTTACTACTGCTTCCATGAAGTCTTGGGAAACACGAACAGAGTTATTGGAATTTTGGCCAGAAACTGTGAGATAAGCTTCACCTTCATATCCACCTTCATATCCTGCAGCGATAAGAGCAGCTACTTTTTCTTCTTCTTTTACTTTCCAATCAATAAAGGCTTCAATATCCGGATGATCTACATTTAAGATTACCATTTTGGCAGCGCGACGAGTCGTACCACCGGATTTGATCGCACCGGCAGCGCGGTCGCCGATTTTGAGCCAGCTCATCAGACCACTGCTGCGTCCACCTCCGGAAAGTTTTTCTCCATTACCGCGGAGGTTGGAAAAATTGGTACCAGTACCACTACCATATTTGAAAAGACGAGCTTCACGAACCCAGAGATCCATAATACCGCCTTCGTTTACCAAATCATCTTTAATGGATTGGATAAAACAAGCGTGTGGCTGAGGATGAGAATAAGAATCTTTAGAGCGAGTCAAAATACCATTGTCTGGATCGACATAGTGATGACCTTGAGCTGGACCATTGATGCCATAAGCCCAATACAAACCAGTGTTGAACCACTGAGGAGAGTTTGGTGCTACCATTTGATTGATCAACATGTAGACCAATTCTTCGTAAAATACCTGAGCATCGAGTGCGGTCGCAAAATAACCATATTTTTCACCCCAATAGCGCCAAGTACCAGCCAAACGATGAGCTACTTGCTTCATGCTTTTTTCTGGACCAAGCTCTGGAGTACCGTCGGCCTTCATTTTGACTACACCATTTTCATCATATTGAGGTACACCGGCTTTGCGGAAATATTTCTGAGCCAAAATATCAGTGGCTACCTGAGTCCATTGACGCGGCACTTCCACATCGTGCATTTCAAAGATTACTTCGCCGCTGGTTTGACGAATAATCGATGAGCGCAACTCATAAGTAAACATATCAAAAGGGCTGACGCCATCTTTGGTATAATGACGAGGAAAGCGTAATCCCTTTGGAGAGTATTTAAACTCATTATCGACTTTAAAAGTTTTGGTTGCAGTATTAGTCTGCATATTAAAGGTTTAAAAAAATTAAATGTGGAAAGACGCAAAATTCCGCCCTCATCTAACTTCTTTGTGGCTAATACTTAATACTACTGATTGTGCTACTGTACAGTGTTTAACACAATATGTAGTAATAACTATTTTAGCCAACTTATTATACCACATCGTTATATGGCTGCCAAATACTGATAAACACAAGTTAAAAACAGTTTTATAACAAGTTATCCACATGCAAAAATAATTACTAAAAATATTGGACTTTAACAACGTTACTATAGTATAATGTTAGCACTATGGAAGAAGAAAATAGACTAGTAAATTCCGAAGTATCTGAACAAGAAAACACTATTGAAATCACTCTGAGACCTAGCCATCTACAGGATTTTGTCGGCCAAGAAAATATCAAACAAAACCTCAATGTTTCTATAGCTGCCGCCAAACAGCGCGACGATGTTCTCGAACATATATTGCTTTATGGAAATCCTGGACTAGGCAAAACCACCTTGGCTCATATTATTAGTCGTGAAATGGGTGCCAACATCAAAGTTACCTCTGGGCCAACCCTAGAAAAAGTTGGTGACCTCGCCGCTATTCTTTCCAACCTTCAAAAAGGCGACGTTTTGTTTATCGACGAAATTCATCGCATCAACAAAACTATTGCCGAAGTATTATACCCTGCTCTAGAAGACTACGCACTCGACATCATTATCGGCCAAGGACCAGCTGCCCGTACTATCCGAATGCCGCTAGAGAAATTTACTTTGATTGGCGCTACCACCAAGATGAGTTTACTACCCGGTCCACTACGCGATCGTTTTGGCCATGTGTTTCATCTGAATTTCTATGAGCAATCTGACATTGAAAAAATTATTCAGCGCAATGCCGGCATATTAGATATAAATTTAGAGCCGGAAGCGGCCACTCTACTATCTAGCCGCGCCCGTCGTACTCCGCGTATTGCCAATCGTCTACTCAAACGTAGTCGCGATATGGCACAAGTACAAAATGAAAAAAATATCACTAAAAAAATCGCAGCTGAAACGATGAACATGTTGGCCGTAGACGAATTTGGTTTGGATGAAATCGATCGCCGTCTACTTACTACTATGATCGAAAAATTCCAAGGCGGACCTGTAGGCCTCAATACATTGGCCGCAGCCGTGGCGGAAGAAATGGATACAATCGAAGACATTTACGAACCATTTTTATTACAAATGGGATTCCTAGAGCGCACTCCGCGTGGACGCAAAGCGACTCCAGCCGCTTATATTCATCTGGGATTTGAGCCTCCAAAAAATCAAACTTTACTATAATTTATTATGATCACCATCCCACTCTACGTCATCTTATTTATCTATTTTGCTTTCTTGGTAATATTTGGAATTTTCTCTTTCGTGAATTTGGGACACATTTATCACAGCGGTGCTCTCACTTTTGTCAGCTTTATTTTTACTATTTTTATAGCCCTGTTTGTGATTGGAAATTTTATCCTTACTTTCAATCTACTTATTGGTACCGACTGGCAGCAACCGGTCACTGTTTGGAACAGCGCTTGGATTTCCAACACTTTAACTTTCAATAATATTTAATTATGTCCTCTGTGAGCTCTCTGATAAAAATCAAAAGCTACGAACATGTCGTACACGTAATTCGTCGCCACGGAGTGACCTTTATTCCTTATATATTACTTTTTTTAATTTTAATCTGCATTCCGGTAATCGCTTATTATCTATTCGAAGCCGCTTTCACCAATGTACTACAAGGACCACAGGCCACACCTATAGTAGTATTAGCCGGCAGTACTTATTATCTAGCTTTAGCATTATTTTTCTATTCTTTTTTTGTAGAATTCTATCTAGACTGTTGGATTCTCACCAATGATCGCCTGGTAGATGTTCGCCAGATCTCTCTTTTTGCTCGCACTATCGCTGAAGTGGATCTGTATCAAATTCAAGATGTGTCTTCTGAAATAAAAGGATTTTTTCCAAGCATCTTTAATTACGGAGACGTTTATCTGCAAACTGCCGGACCAGTACCAAAATTTATTCTCCTCAATGTACCAAACCCAGACGGGCTGCGCCAACAAATCCTAGACCTGGCTTCTGAAGATAAAAAATTTCACGCCTAATAAATAATAAAAAAATCCCCGATCAATTCGGGGATTTTTGTTTTAGTAAATTTTTTCTACTTGAGTGTTGGAATAGTAATACTGCAACAGCTCTATATAGTTCCAATCGTCCTTGGTCGCGCGCACGAGCGCATCGTGAGTACTCATGCCTAATCCGTGTCCGGCTTTTTTCTTACCTTTATCATATATACATTCTACACTTTGTAGCCAATGGCGTTTATCACTTTTGGTGAATCCATTGGTACGGCTAAAATATGGAGTAGTAACTACATTACTTTCATAGGTCACCATCTCACCCGCGGTCTCCTCTACAAACTGCACCACGCGCGGCATTTTTTGTTCTGAGGTGTAGCCTAGATATAATTGATCCTGGGTAGTAGCATACACATCAAACATACGCTTGTCGGTAGGCGGTAAATTAGAAATATTTTTATAAGCATAGCTACGGGCCGCTACCAATACCGCTTTGATATATCCTTGCGCCGAGTTATTATCGGTTTCAGAAATACCTTTCATATAATCTTCTATTGGCAATTCATTTATAAGATACGGAGCACCACTTTTTGTACTATAACGATATTCCAAAGTACCGCGATAAGCACAATATTATATTTTGCGACCAGTATAACTAATATTACATCCCGGAATATTAAAAATACCATCACTATCTACTGTCTCAAATCTCCAA
>JAPLWP010000150.1 GCA_026396535.1 Candidatus Magasanikiibacteriota bacterium
TAACAATGTTGATATAGTAGACACGAAAGGTAATGAAGTAGGAAACAACTTTAAAATAATGGCTCGTTCTTCTAGCGCTATTGGCTTTAAGTATCTAGATGCAGAAGGAAAAGAACAGCAAGTAGAAATGGGTTGCTATGGTATCGGCCCTTCTCGTGTGATGGGCACAATGGTAGAAGTATTTCACGATGACAAAGGTATTATTTGGCCAGAAAGTGTCGCTCCATTCAAATACCATCTTTTAGCTCTAGGCAAAGAAGACGAAACTTTTGAACAAGCGGAAATAATTTACAAAAATTTAATTTCTGCCGGCGCGGAAGTATTATATGATGATCGTCGTGGCGTCACTGCTGGTGAAAAATTTGCTGACGCTGATCTTATCGGCTTGCCAATTCGTCTAATAGTAAGCAAAAAAACTTTGGCTGAAAATTCAGTAGAACTAAAACGCCGCAACGAAACCGAAGCTAGTCTCGTAAAAATCTCTGATTTGATGTAGGTCCAATTTATTCTAGGTAATTCTGTAACGTATGCTTAATGCTGAAACGACAAAGGAAATTCAGAATACTCTTGTACAAATTTTCCCCAGTAACCTCATATTGCTAGGCGGCAGCTACGCTGATCAAAAAGCTGTCAACGATAGCGATCTGGATGTTTTTTTAATCTGTGATTGGAGTTTCTTTTTTAATAGAAAAAAATACCAACCTGTGGTAGCCGATCTAAAAAAGAAATACCCGGAGCTACAGCTGATGCTCGTACCAAAAACATTTTTTAAATATGGTTGGTATAAAGTAGCTGGCTATGATATCAATGGCACCAAACATGCTAGTAAAATTACTCAAAAAATTGTATTTCGCAACGCGGTAAAGCTTGCTTACTTTTATCTCCTAAAATCTATCGGCTCCAACCGTAAAGATTATTGGAAAAAACAATCTGACAAACAAGCTGCTATCGCCAAAGAAAATTCAGTCGGGGAGAGCGCCGAGAGACTTATGTCATTTTCTTTGCCGAATTATCTTATCTATAATTTGAAATTTATTTCCAAAGGTAATTTTCAATTTCTATTCAGCAATCCAGACAAAAAAATAATCAGCCTGCTCAAAGAAAAAGTAAAACAAAATAGCAATGTCGGATTAGACGAAATAGAAAAAATAGTTTTTCCTGTAATTATTTGGTAAATTATGAATATAATTGCGCACTTTGACGAAATTTTTCTCAAAGGATCCAACCAAAAACATTTTATCTCCCGGTTGATTCAAAACCTGGAATTTTTATTTCCGGGTGTCAAAGTAGTACGCATTGAAAGCGGCCTCTGGCTAGAAAATTTTCAAGAAGAAGAAACGGCACGGCTGGCTCTCATCCCAGGTATTGCTAATTTTGCGCCGGCTTATTTGGTAAAACCATATTTAAAAGAAATTATCAAATTGGCTGAAAGCCAAAATTGGGGAGACAGCATAAAAACTTTTCGCGTAAAAGCCGAGCGCTCGGACAAAAACTTTCCTCTGACTTCTATCGAAGTAGAAAAAGAAGTTGGCTCAGCGGTAAATATTAAATTTGGCTATAAAGTACAGCTAAAAGATCCAGAATTTAATCTTCATATCAATATTGCCAAAGATCGAGCAATTGTTTTTGGTAACACTATCACCGGGGCTGGCGGCCTGCCTGTCGGCACAGCTGGTAAAGTGCTCTGTCTGTTGTCTGGTGGTATTGATAGCCCAATTGCGGCGTATAACATCATGCGTCGCGGCGCCACTATTGAGCTGGTGCATTTTCAGAACCAAACCAAAGTTACACAAGAAGTGTCCCAAAAAATTATTGACCTAGCCCAGGAGCTGGCCCGCTATCAAGGCAAAGTAACTCTACATATTGTACCGTTTGAACATTGGCAAAAACAAACTGTGATGAAAGTGCCGTCCGATTATCGCATGCTTATTACTCGTCGACTATTTTTTAGAATCAGCGAAATCATTGCGGATAAAATCGACGCTCAAGCTCTAGTAACCGGAGATTCTCTGGGTCAGTTTGTTTCCAAACACCCCCAGACCAAAGCTCGCCTGAGAGAAATTGAAAAAATTGAGACAAATCTAGATTTTTCTGAACTAAAAGATACTCCCTATATGTCATACAAAATAGGGATGACAAAACCATAAAAATTCTGTATACTACTCGTTGAACGCCATCCCGAATATAAAACGGGATCTATATTAAAAAATAAAAAATATGTCATACGAAGTAGTCTTTGATATTGAAACCCAAAATACTTTTGCGGAAGTAAGTAATGATTTTAAAAAATTAAAAATCTCGGTTGTTTCTATCTATCGCAGTGATACTGATGCGTACGAAAGCTTTGTTGAGAGTGAACTTAGCCGCCTGTGGCCAATTCTCGAAAAATCCAACCGAATTATTGGCTTTAATAGCGAACACTTTGATGTGCCGGTATTGAATAATTATTATCTAGGAGACTTGTCTCAGCTTCCTCATCTAGATCTCATGAAAGAAGTAAAAAATAGTCTTGGTATCCGCCTCAAACTTTCTAGTATTGCTGAAGCTACATTGGACAATGTCACCAAAAGTGCCGACGGTCTGGCCGCTATCCGCTGGTGGAAAGAAGGCAAGATTGATGAAATCAAAAAATATTGTGAACAGGACGTACGCGTCACCAAAGAACTTTATGACTTTGGTGTGATCAACAAACAACTTTTCTACAAAACTCTTACCGGTGAAATATTGCCATTTGCTGTAAACTTTGCAAAACCGGAAAAACCAGTAAATGCCAGCGGCGCCCCAGCGAACTCCAACATCAATTATACTTTGCCTTTTTAATATGTTTAGTATTCGCCGTGAAACTGACTACGCTATCAAATTACTCAAGGCACTGAACAAATCAAAAGGGGATACAGTGCTGTCCTTAAATGAAGTTTCCAAGAATACAAAAATTTCTTTTTTGTTTTTACAAAAAATCGCGCGCAAATTACGCTTGGCCGGAATTATCGAAGCTCACCAAGGAGTGGAGGGTGGGTATCGTCTCAAAATGGATTCCAAAAAAATAACTTTAAAAAAAATAATTGAAGCCACTGAGGGAAAATGTTGTATCCTGGCTTGCTGCAATGAAGAAAAAAATACTAAATGCTGCGCCGAGGACACAAACAGCGCTCAGCAAAAAAAATTAAAAATCATCAATAAAAAAATTATCAAAATTCTCGAACAAACCAAACTCAGCCAAATATAATTATGATACCAAAACCAAATAAAATTAAAGAAGTGTATCTGGACCATGCGGCCACTACTTATACCGACAAACAAGTAGTAGACACCATGCTACCTTATTTTACTGAAATTTATGGCAATCCTTCGGCTCTATATCACAAAGGCATAGAAGCCAACGGAGCCTTAAACGAAGCTAGACGCACTGCATCCAAGCTCATAGGCGCTCTGCCCGAAAATATTATCTTTACTGCCGGTGGTAGCGAATCCGATAATTTGGCAATTTATGGTATTGCTCAGGCACACAGTGACAAAGGCAAACATATTATTACCACGGCTATCGAACATCACGCCGTCCTTCATCCAATTCATGATCTAGAAAAACAAGGCTACGAAGTGACCTATCTCAAAGTAAACGCCGAAGGATTTGTAAATATAAATGATTTTAAAAAAGCACTGCGCCCTGACACTATTCTAGTGACTATCATGTACGCCAACAATGAAGTTGGTACTATCGAACCAATCAGCGATATTGGGCGTGAAATTCTCAAACACCGAAAAGATAATAATACCTCCTATCCATATTTTCATACCGATGCCTGTCAGGCCGCTGAATATTTATCCCTGGATGTAGAAAAGCTACACGTGGATCTCATGACCATAAACGGTAGTAAAATTTATGGTCCAAAAGGAATTGGCATGCTATATGTTCGTCGCGGTATTCGCATCAAACCGCAAGTACTAGGAGGAAGCCAAGAACGCAAAATGCGAGCGGGTACTGAAAATGTCCCAGCTATCATGGGCTTGGCCAAAGCACTAGAAATTGCCCAACAACACGGACAAAAAGAAAATGATCGCCTCATCAAACTTACAAATTATTTTCTAAAAGAATTGGAAGAAAAAATTCCAAAAATAAAATTAAATGGTCCGCCGATAGGGGAAGGTAGGCTGGCAAATAATTTAAATATTGCGTTCGATGGCATAGAAGGCGAAGCGCTGTTGCTATATTTAGATGAATATGGCATTATGTGCTCCAACGGTAGTGCTTGTACTAGCGAATCAGTAGAGCCCTCCCATGTGCTTACAGAGATGGGACTCGATACCAAGCTAGCACAGAGCAGTGTCAGATTTACTCTAGGACGCACTACGGAAAAAGACGATATTGATTATGTAATGAAATATCTACCCGATGTAGTCAAAGAGCTCCGAGAAATTAATAAAATAAATTCCAAATAATATATTTATGAGTGATAACAATGTACGTGTTTGCTGCGGCATGACATGTGGTGTGATGGGCGCTGGCAAAATTATGAGAAAAATAGAAGCTGAAACCGGACTCAAACAAGGCGAACACAATGACAAAACTGATTTAGCATATTGTACTTGCACCGGCAATTGCCATGTAGCTCCAAGTGTGATGGTCAATGGAAATTTTATTCATGAAGCTAATGAAGATACTATTATGAACGAGATTGAAGAAACAGCTAAACAAGAAAAACAAGAAACGACTATTTCAGATGCTACAATTGATGAGATATTGAATAATGACTTCTTAAATGATGTTTAATTAAACCTCATACTTCTCCAAATAATGGCTCAACTAAGCCATTATTTTTTTATTTGCCATTGACAAATTACTATTTTGTGCATAGTATACAAATTAGTTCCCGTTCATTACACCAACCACTCACAGCGAGGAAACATGTTCAAGCTCACTCTGAAAGATAGCGACCTCAACCACGTGCTGCCGGCCAACTCCTCGCTCTGGCGAGACGGTGAGGCCGCGGACATGGACCGGTTCTACACCGATTTGCAGAAAAAGAATGGCGACCCTACGGAAAACCTGCGTCGCGGCCATCACGAACTGCAGAATTTTCTGGAGAAAGCCGTTCGCACTGCCAACCAAGAACACCTTGCTCTGGACCAAGTGGTCGTGCAAGCCCCACCCATCATGAGCGCCAGGGGATGGGCCCAGTACATGAGCTCTTCCGCCCAGAACGAATACAGCGGCGCGATGCTCGAGATTTGGTTTGCGCAATTGTGCCAGCGTTCGCATGCCTACGAGATCCTCAATGCGGTATATCGCAAAGACAGGGTCTGGATTGAAGGCGGTACGGAGATTGCTTTTCATGTCTGCGGGCAAAACAGCAACCATCGTGCGCGCATCTGCTGCAGCATCGGCACGCCGTGGGAGTATCGCATGGTGAAGTGATATCAAAACACCCTGTCTGCGCATACGGCAGGGAAGAGCGAAAATTTTTCGCTCCGTCCCGATTCATTTGGGATGTCGGCACTTGTGCCAATGTTTTAGGGGGATAGACTTTGACCGCCTACAACATTTAAACTCGGAACACTTCCGGGCTTAAATGTGAGGCGGTCTTTGTTATTGAATTATTCCCTAATATCTGCTAAAATAAAGGGATATGGAGACTGGAAAACTATATATAGTTGCTACGCCTATCGGCAATTTATCCGATATCACATTACGCGCTTTAGAAACTCTCAAAAGCGTGGATTTTATTTTATGCGAAGATACACGCGTGAGTAAAAAATTATTAGATCATTATGAGATAAAAAAATCTTTGATTAGTTATCATCAACATAGTGACTATAAAAAAGTAGCTGAAATAAAAAATTTACTCGATGCTGGAAAAAATTTAGCACTTATTACTGATGCTGGTACGCCAGGCATCAGCGATCCTGGTAATATGCTGATTGCGGAGCTGATAAAAAAAGATGTGATGATTGTGCCGATTCCAGGAGTGTCCGCTATTGCTACCGCATTGAGCATCTGTGGATTTCCTACTGATAAATTTTTATTTCTTGGATTTCCTCCCCACAAAAATAAACGTCAGAAATTTTTTAAAGAAGCGGTGTCGCATGAATTTACTACTGCTTTTTATGAATCCGGACATAGAATTCTCAAATGCTTAAAAGAGATGAAAGAATATATGGATCCCAAACGCCAAATCCTAGTGGGACGCGAACTTACCAAACAATTTGAAACAATATACCGCGGTACCATTGATGAAGTCATGGGACAAATGACCGAAGAAAGAGGGGAATTTGTAGTAATAATTAGCCGATAAACCTATGAAAAACGAACAAAACTACTATCTTACCACCACACTACCATACGTAAATGCCGATCCGCATATTGGTTTTGCTTTGGAAATTATCCAGGCTGATGTGTTGGCTCGCTATCAAAGCTTGCTTGGAAAAAAAGTTATTTTTAATACCGGTACTGATGAGCACGGACTGAAAATTTACCGCAAGGCACTAGAAAA
>JAPLWP010000039.1 GCA_026396535.1 Candidatus Magasanikiibacteriota bacterium
CAATATTCGCCGAAGGTCAGCGTAGATATATTGAATCTTTGTCGGCTTATGCTCGTCAATTTTTGGGCGGTATGCAAAAGCCGGATGTCGATGAAATTGATGGTCTGTCGCCAGCTATTTCTATTGATCAAAAAGCGCATAGCGCCAATCCTAGATCGACTGTGGCTACCATCACCGAAATTTATGATTATCTGCGTGTGCTATTTGCGCGCGTGGGTCGACCATATTGTCCGGAATGTGGCACCAAGATTGATAAGATGACTACGGATGAAATGAAAGATCAAATAGAAAAAAGATTGAAAATAGAAAAAAATAAAAAAGGGGAATTGGTGATTTTGTCACCAGTGGTGCGCGGTCGCAAAGGAGAGTATTACCAGATGCTATACGACAT
This sequence comes from Candidatus Magasanikiibacteriota bacterium, assembly GCA_026396535.1. Classification (GTDB taxonomy): domain Bacteria; phylum Patescibacteriota; class Patescibacteriia; order Magasanikbacterales; family GWA2-37-8; genus CAIOJG01. Next base: position 392 of record JAPLWP010000039.1, read on the forward strand.
GTATAATTCTGGTTTTATGGAAGTGCGCGTGGATGGCAAAATGCATTCCCTGAAAGAGCGTATAGTTTTATCCAAAAATAATAAACACACGATTGAGATCGTGGTAGATAAAATTCCGGCTGATAAAATCGATGATCAACGATTGGGTGAAGCGATAGAAAAATCCGTGGATCTCAGCAATGGTCTAGCGACCGTAATTTATCCGGATAAAGAAGAAGCGATCTATTCTACTTTGTATTCTTGTCCTAATGATGGTTTTAGTTTCCCAGAAATTGAGCCGCGTCTTTTTAGTTTCAATAGTCCGTATGGTTATTGTGAACGTTGTACCGGACTTGGTACGCTAGAAATATTTAGCGAAGAAGAATGTCCAAAGTGTCACGGTAAGCGTCTGAACGAAACTGCTTTGAGTGTAAAGATTGATAAGAAAAATATTTTTGAAGTGTCGCAAATGAATATCGGCGAAGCCCGCGAATGGTTTGCACATCTCGAGCAAAAAATAAATGAAAAAGAATTGGAAATTTCCGGAGCGGTGCTTAAAGAAATTTTTAATCGTCTGCAATTTATGTTTGATGTGGGTTTACATTATCTTACTATGGATCGCAAAGCGGGCACGCTGTCTGGTGGTGAAGCTCAGCGTATCCGATTGGCTTCTCAGGTGGGTACACGCTTGGTGGGTGCGCTGTATGTGCTCGATGAGCCGACGATTGGTCTGCATCAGCGTGATAATGATCAGCTAGTGCGTACATTGCGCAATTTATGTAATGTTGGTAATACCATTATTATCGTAGAGCATGATGAGGATACGATTCTTGAAAGTGATTGGATTGTAGATTTTGGTCCTGGTGCTGGTAAGCACGGCGGTGAAGTGGTATTTTCTGGTCCAACCAAAGTTTTGCTAGGCGAACAAAAAAATGCCAAAGAATTTTTTGGCTGTAAAGTAATGGGTGATCCTCATAAATCTTTGACCGGAAAATATTTGCGTCGTGAGGTGCAGATTGCTGAACCAAAAGATTATCGCAAAGTGGATAGCGCGACGCCAAAATTAAAAATTAAGGGCGCTTATGAACATAATTTAAAAAACCTTAGTGTAGAAATTCCTTTGCGCCGTATGGTTTGTCTCACGGGTGTGTCGGGTTCCGGCAAATCCACTCTGATGCATGATGTTTTGCGTCAGTCGGTGGTGAACAAAATGTTTCGTCTGGATAAGCCGGTAAAAGTAAAAGAAATTACTGGTACTGAATATCTCGATAATCTTATTACTATTGATCAAGGCGCTATTGGTCGTACTTCACGTTCCAATCCAGCTACTTATACCAAAGCTTTTGATCAAATTCGCGATCTCTTTGCCGCTACCGCTGAAGCCCGTATCCGTGGTTTCAAATTGGGCAGATTTAGTTTTAATGTGCCGGGCGGAAGATGTGAAAATTGTGAAGGTAAAGGTATGATTGAAATTGAGATGCACTTTTTGCCGAGCGTGCAAGTAGTTTGTGAAGTGTGTAAAGGAAAAAGATTTAATCAAGAAACTTTGCAGGTTTATTACAAAGACAAAAATATCGCCGACATATTGGCGATGACCATAGAAGAAGCGGAAGAATTTTTCAAAGATATTCCGATGATCTATGACAAATTAAAAATTCTCAATGAAGTTGGTCTGGATTATCTCACGCTTGGACAGAGCGCTACTACCTTGTCTGGTGGTGAAGCGCAGCGTATTAAATTGTCGCGTGAATTGGCTAAGCATGGTACTAGCAAAACTTTGTATCTATTGGATGAACCTACTACCGGCTTGCACTATGATGATGTGCGTAAATTGTTGGTAGTGTTACAAAGATTGGTAGGTC
>JAPLWP010000095.1 GCA_026396535.1 Candidatus Magasanikiibacteriota bacterium
ATTGAAAAGCATTATAAATTTCCGTGTGATATCGAATGGGCAATGGAAGGTGGAAAGTTCTATATTACCCAAAGTCGTCCGATTACAACCCTGAAAAAGTAAGTACAATTAGCCAAAAGGGGATGTGGATTGACAAAACCCCTCAATTGTGCTATCATATACTCAATAAATTGGGCAACAAAAGTAGGTGACAAACCAAAATATGTTCCCAACGAGGTCGTTTAAAAAACATCCCAAATAACATTTTGGGGAACATATTAGAAGAACACTATGGCTTTTGGTTCTGACAGACAAATGTTTGATGTTGATCTCTCCTGCGCAAAATGCGGAGCCCACATCTCACAGTTGCCTTTTCAACCTTCAGGTAGCCGCCCTGTGTATTGCTCCGATTGTAACCGTGCTTTCCGCAAGGATCGCCCAGCTACTGATCGTGGTGGTAACCGCGGTGGTTTCGATCGTGGTCCTCGTCAAATGTTCAGCGTCAACTTAAATTGTGCTGAATGTGGCGTTGCCATTACCGAGTTGCCTTTCCAACCTACTGGTGACAAACCAGTATACTGCAGAGCTTGTTTACAGGCTCGTCGCAACGGTTAAGACACACTTAACAAACCCTTCCCTTAAACCGGAAGGGTTTTTGTTTTGCTTGAAAAATCGGATGAAACTGGTATAATTTATAGGTTATTTATTATCTAAGATATGAATAGAGAAGCGAGCGGATTTGGAATAGAAATGACTGAAACCAAAAAGATTATTGCGCAGGAATTAAAAACTGAAGAAGAATTGGTTCAGTATTTTTTGGTTCTAATTAAAAATGATCCCAATATCACGGCTAGTGAAGATAAAGTGCCTTTGCTCGCGCAAATTATGGCCAAACAAAATTTGCAATTATCAAAATTAAATAATAACGCCCCTCATTTTTTTGGGGCTTACGAAGGTGATAAGATGGTGGGTATTGGCCGACTGTATATTGATCAAGATAAAAATAAAAATAAATTTGGATTTTTATCCGGATTGGTAGTAGAATCTGAGTATCGCGGTAAAGATGCTTCTAAATTTTTGACTGATGCCAGAATGCAGTGCGCTCAGGCCAATGGTTGTGAGTATGTGCAAACAGATGTGGTGGTAGATAATCCTACCGGCCTACTCACAAAATTTAAAGATGGATTTATTTTGACGGATTGTAAAGGCGGTGAAGGTTTATTTTTTCTTTCCAAAAAAATTAATGCCCTTGAAGATTTTGATCGCCACAGTGGACCTGTGGGAGAGCTCAAACAAATTCCGCTAGGGGATACTTCGGCGATTGAAATCGCCCTTAAACAAAGTTGGGCTGGAATTGATATTAAAAATATTGGAAATCCAAAAGATGCTAGTCCGGAAAATTGGATTTTAATTTTAGAAAAAAGTACGACTTAGATTTATGATGAATAAGAAAAATAAAATTAAAGTTTTAATGTGTCTGTCGGGCGGCGTAGATTCGTCGGTCGCCGCGGCACTACTCGTGAAAGCCGGATATGATGTCACGGCGGCTTTTATGGTGAACTATGATGAGCTCAAAAACGGCGTGTCTTGTTGGCATCCGGATTATCAAGATGCGCTGCGTGTATCAGCCAAGCTTGGTATCAAATTATTGCGTCTGGATTTTACCAAAGAATATGCGCGTGATGTGCTGCAATATATGTATGCTGAATACGATCGTGGTCGCACGCCAAATCCCGATGTGCTCTGCAATAAATTTGTAAAATTTGGCGCTTGGCTAAAAAAAGCCGATGAGCTTGGTTTTGATTTTATCGCGACCGGTCATTATGCTCGCACCAAAAAGAAAGGCAAAGACGTGTTGCTAGTAGCGGCCAAAGATACCAACAAAGATCAAACATATTTTTTACATCAGCTCAGTCAGCAGCAGCTTAGTCGTACAATGTTTCCAATTGGCGACTACACAAAAGAGGAAGTCCGAAAATTGGCACACAAATTTGATTTGAGTACTGCCCAAAAAGAAGAAAGCATGGGAATATGTTTTATTGGTGAAGTATCAATGAAAGATTTTCTCAAAGATAAAGTAAAAGCTACAGCCGGAAATATTGTGGACACCGCCGGAAATATTTTGGGTGAACACACTGGTCTGCCTTTTTATACTATTGGTCAGCGTGGTGTGGGACTTAGTAATACCGGTGGCAAAACTTTATTTGTTGTCGATAAAGATATTTCCAAAAATGAACTGATAGTTGGAGAAGAAGGCG
>JAPLWP010000076.1 GCA_026396535.1 Candidatus Magasanikiibacteriota bacterium
ATATTAATATTTTTTATTTTAAAAATTTCTTTGGCCCATTCATACCAACTACATACTCCACTATTGGCACCATGATATATGCCAAATGGTTTTTGATTATTAATAATATCATAGGTCAATTTGGCCAAATCCGGCGCATATGTGATACAACCTAGTTCTTCGTCCACCAAATCCAAATGGGTTTTACCACCTTCAGTCGCAAGCCAAATCATAGTGTCTACAAAACTTTTTTTGGCTCCAATGCTAGCGGCCGGCTTACCAAAAAGTTTGGACAACCTAATTATATAAAACTTTCCACCAATATTTAAAATTTGATTCTCCCCTATCGCTTTGGTTTCTCCATATTTATTTATTGGATCCAACTTATCATCTTCTTTATAGCCGTCACGATTATCACCCTTGAAAACATAATCGGAAGAATAGTGAATCAAAGTAATATTATTTTCTTTACAAATTCTAGCCAGATTTCCCACCGCTTCGCCATTGATATTTTTGGCTAGTTCAAAAATATTCGGGTCTTCTTCAATTTTATCTACCAAATTATAAGCTACTGCATTAATTAAAATACTTGGATTAATTTCAATAATTTTTTTGGCGGTTTCTTCAAAATTGGTAACATCCAAATCTTCTTTATCTAATCCAATAACTTCAAAATCGTGCGCACTAAATTCGCGAACCAATTCTTGGCCCAACATTCCTTTTGATCCTAATACCAAAACTTTTTGCATATTAACCGGAAATTAATTTTTGATATTCTTCGTAATCGGTCAGGTAGTCGCTGCGGTCTGCGCTGTAATTGGTAGAAGATAGAGCAAGCAAGACACCGTCAGCAGATGCATCTTTAAATCCATGCCAGACATGATCACCCACATACATCGCATCACCAGCAGTCATAGGAATTTCTTCTTTACCATTGCCTTGATCAATCACCGCAGTCATAGTGCCGCGCTGACAAATAAAAAATTCAATTTCTTTGTAATGACAGTGCTGGCCGGTCGCCATAGTGAAATCGGTAACATAATAAATGCGCTTCACTTCAAAATCAATATAGTCTTTTAATTCGACCGGGGTAAGAGCTACACCAGTATTAGTAAAAGTTTTAAATTTAAATTGTTGAAATTTTAATTGCATATAATAAAATATTTTTTATTAGGGGGATTGGGCGTTTTGAACAGACGCCCGAACTGTTTCAACGCTTATCGGCCAGCGAGCTTACCTTTCTTCTTGCCATTCTTGGCGGTAGAAGGAAAAGGCAGGACGTTGTGATCAGCGCCAGCAGTAGCCTGAGCAGGCGGTGGTGGTTCAGGTTCCTTCCAGTGCGAGCTTTTGGCGTAATTACCGCCACTAGCCACACACTCGGGACATTCGCTTTCGAACTCCCGCTCTTTACCATCATCGATCTCCTCAACCACAGCAGAACACGGACACACATATCTAGTCATCGGCACCTCCAAAAATCAACTCTGATTACCCAGAAAAAAGAACAACTTGTCATCTCAAAAAATAAAATGAATATCCGATCTCACTTTATCATTTGAGAAGACAAAAAATAGAAATTATTTAATATGATTATTGATATCATCTTTCTTCGCCCAAATTTTTTCTACCCAGGCAGTGTTATTTAAATACCAATCCACTGTTTCTTTTAAACCTTGTTCAAATTTTTCGGCAGAATATACCGGCTTCCAACCCAAATCAGTAATTTTGGTAGCATCAATTGCGTAGCGTCGATCGTGTCCAGGACGATCCTGCACATATTCAATACTACTTTCATCTTTACCCATCATTTTGAGTAACATATGGGTAATTTCCATATTGCTTCGTTCATTATCCACACCAATATTATACACTCCACCATTTTCACCTTTTTCCAAAAGTAAATCCAAAGCGCGAGCATGGTCTTCTACATGAATCCAATCACGTACATATAAACCATCACCATACATCGGCACCTTTTCACCTTTCATGAGTTTCATCACAAAAAATGGAATTAATTTTTCTGGAAATTGATAAGCTCCATAATTATTGGAACAATGGGTTACCACTACCGGCACTTTGTGTGTAACAAAATAAGCATGACACATCAAATCACCGCCGGCTTTGGCCGCGGCATATGGCATATTTGGATTTATTGGAGTGCTTTCAGAAAATTTGTCTGGACTATCTAGATGCAGAGCACCATAAACTTCATCTGTAGAAACATTTACCATTTTTTGTAAATTATTCGCACGCACCGCATCAAGCAACATCTGCACACCCAAAGTATTGGTCAAAACAAAATCACGCAAACCGCCGTGAATTGATTTGTCTACATGGGTTTCAGCCGCAAAATTTATCAGATGAGTGATGCCAAATTGTTTTATAGTTTCATTTACTTTTTCTAGATCAATAATATCACCCTGCACAAAATGATATCTCAGATTATTTTCTACATCGCGCAAATTATCCAAATTACCGGCGTAAGTGAGTTTATCAAAATTCACCACTTCCGCTTCCGGATGGGCCTGTAGATAATAATGAATAAAATTCGAACCAATAAATCCCGCTCCTCCACACACAAGTAATTTCATATTCAATTTCTTAAATTTCTTTTTTACTAATATTTAAAATTAATCCAACCGCCGCGAGTTCCGACATAAGCGCCGATCCGCCCTGACTAACAAACGGCAACGGCACACCAGTAAGCGGTAATACGCCAACTGTAGCACCAATATTCAAAAAACACTGCCACACTATCCATACCACCAACCCCACTGTAAGCAGACGGCCAAATTCACTATCTGCTTCTTTAGCAATTTTAAAACCACGCATTGCTACCAGTACTACCAATATCACCACTGCCGATGAAAATAAAAATCCAGTCTCTTCAGCTACGACAGCAAAAATAGAATCCGAATTTACTTCCGGTAAATATTGATATTTTTGTACGGACTGCCCCACTCCTCTACCCCAAAATCCACCAGAACCAATCGCCAAAAATGCTTGATTCACTTGATAGCCAATTCCTTGTGGATCTAATTCTGGATGCATAAATACGGTAAGACGCTGTAGACGATATGGTTTTAAAAATACTAAAAACGCAAAAGCGGCCAAAGCCATGAGACCTAAAACAAATAAATATTTTTTTGGCACCTGAGCTTCAAACAACATGAAAAACAAGATTACCAACATAATAGATAGTGTACCGACATCCGGCTGAATCAAAACCAAAAGCACGGCCGGAGATAACAAAGTAAGAATCGGTAATAATCCCATCTGCCAATCATTTAAATTTCTTTTTTTATCAGTCAACAAATAGGCAGCAAAAAAAACTAAACCAAATTTGGCGACTTCCGAAGGCTGAAAATTTAGCCCGGCGATACTTATCCAACTACGCGCCCCATTGATAGTAGCGCCCACACCCGGCACGAACACCAGGGCAAGCAACAATACTGCTCCCCCAAACACCAACCAACTAATTTTTCGCCACTTGTTCAAATTAATATTCAAGAAAAAATAAAAAGCTACCAATCCCGGCAACAATCCCAATAAAATTTGGCGCTTAATAAAAAAATAAGAGTCATGAAATTTATCATAACCCAAAGGTCCACTAGCCGACAGCAACGCGGCCAAACCAAAAACTACAAAAATAACTATATAACTTAAAAAAACTTTATCAAATTTGGTATGGGCTTGGGTCATACTAGATATTTAACCCTACCGAAAGATAAAAAGCCACGCTGAGACATACACTCAAAAAAGCCGCAATACAGGTCAAAAACCGGCTCAGGATCTTGTCTTCCCCATATACCCACCAGGATAGGCCAAAATTGGCCACCAAGATCGCAAAGGCACTCATAGGGATATAAAGGACTTTCCACCATTCACCGATCAAATCTACGCCAAATACTACATTGTAGTGCAAGAAGACCGAATCAGAAGTAGCTCGGACATACATAGCCCCGTAAATAAGCATTATAGCCTGAAAAAGTAGGGTTACCACGGCTGGTATCCATATCCATTTATCTTTCCAATAAACACGTGGAGAATAGAACATAAAACAGCCTTATTTTACCACCTTTTTACTACTCTTGACAAGTTGATAAAAATACCCTATAATAACACCACTTTTGTTCGTAACACCTTTTAAATTTTCACAATATGTCACATAAGAAAGCCGGTGGGTCAACCCACCTAGGCCGAGATTCTATAGCAAAACGTCTCGGTGTCAAAGTTCATGACGGCCAATCAATCAAAGCCGGCATGATCATTGTCAAACAGCGCGGTACAAAAATCCACGCTGGCAAAAATGTTTTACGCGGCGGAGACGATACCTTGTTCGCTCATGTAGCTGGCAAAGTAAAATTTTCTACTCGTAAACGCCGTCGCTTTGACGGAGCTCTAAAAGCCACTCAGTTTGTGAGTGTAGCTGTATAACAAAAAACAAATCCCGATGTAAGTCGGGATTTTTTTATTTAAAATTATTTAAGGAGAAGCGGTGAAAGCTGGAAACCAAGCAAACGAATCCCAATAAGTATCGACGTTAATAAAATTACGGGTATCCATATTGGATAAATTTAATTGCGGTAATGGACTGACCACTCCAGCTGTAATACCAGTAGTGAGGTTGTAGAAGAAACTATTATCAAGGGATAGCGATCCGCTATTTACCTGGATACCTTTTACATTAGGAAAGAAGGTATCTTTTGTACTATAGCCTATAGAAGTATTATTCAAATTCACAGTGGAACTATTTATCTGAATTATTTCCACCGGCAACCGATTATCCAAAAGCTGACAATTTTCCATAGTAACTTGAGAGTCATTATTTATAGAAATGACTCCTTTATAACTGTCTCCGGGATAATTATATCCACCGCCTGAAAAATTTACGGAATTTAAATTTCCTACTCCCCCATCGAAAACCAAATGTCCCCAATATTGATTCAATCCTCCTGGTCCAATAAATTTAATTGGTTTTTCTTGCGTACCATTTAAATTCAACACGCCTTTGATAAAAATATTTGAATATTCCGGAAGATTAAAAGTAACATCTTTATCGACAGTCAAACTTGCGCCAGTTTCAATTGTAAGATTTTCTAAATTAATAGGTATTTCTGTACCAACATTCACCGAAGAAGTAATTGTGGCTAGAGCGATATTTACAGCTCCGTTGGTACTGCTGGAGAAATTAATAATATTTAGTTGTGGCCAAATATCTTTAACATAGATTGCGCCTGTAGGATTGGAAAAACCATCCACCATAATATTATCCAGAGCTAAAGCGCCACCGTGGTGCTCTATGGCGGTGACGCCGTTTTTAAAATTAGTATTACTAATAGATGAATTGGAATTAACATTATAAATTTCAACATCCCCATTATCTACAAAGTTTGAATTTGAAATATTCAAATTTGCGCTATCAGAATATATAGCTTGCGAAACCGGCAGATCCCACATATTGGCATCGGGTAGACGGAAGTTGGCTCCGGCATAGATAATATCTAAACCAACAACACTTCCAGACGAACCTGGATAAAACATTAACCCCTGCCAAGATTTGGCGGATGTATTATCTGAAGTCATTGTTACTTTTTGAGTATCAGAGCCTAAAATATTCAAAGATCCTTTAATCTCAATTTTTGAATCTGGATAATAGGCTTTAATTACTGCCCCTTCTTCAATATTCAAAATCTTGCCGACAGCAACTTCATAGTAAGTTAAAATATATGGATAATCACTCTTTTTTAAAGTACGTTCAGCTTCTACCTGTGTGGCACGCAAAACAATAGAACCGAAATTCGATTGTTTAGGCGACCCATTTAATGGCAAAGCGTCACCACCGCCATCTACTTTTCCAGAAAAACGTGGGCCTTGGTTGGTTTGCCAATTGGCAGATAAATTACCCGATAAAGTAGAACTAACTTTTTCCAT
>JAPLWP010000157.1 GCA_026396535.1 Candidatus Magasanikiibacteriota bacterium
GATCATCAGTGCAAGGCGAGCGACATCCAAACCGACAGAAATCATGTTAGTGGCTAGCACAGCGTCTATGCATTCAGCGTTGTCGCGGGTATTTTCAAGAAGAGAAAAGGTTCGAGAATTATCCTCTGCACTTGAAATGCTAGTCAATTGAGATATACGAGTAGCGGTCCGCATAATCGTCTCAGTTCGATTAACGTCATTTCCTTCTGGACTATTTTCCGCTTGCTTGAGCTCTTCTTTAAGTCGTCTGATAATATCTTGTACATCGATATTGAATGCGTTGTGACTATTCCCCACTCCCTTCAAGCTACCGTGATAGACGACCTGAGTCCACCATGCTTCTAGCAGTTCATCCCGGTTCTCTTGTCCCATATCGAAGACCACCTCGGGAGCCACTAGCAACGCTGCTGCCAGTGGCGCCATGCAATGCTGCTGATCTAACATAGGAGCAAGATAACCTACATACATTCGTCCTGGACGTTGACTAAGCGGCACTGTTCGAGCGAAGTATGAATCGTCACATGACAGACCTGGAGGTGGAAAAACAGCCAATTCACGCCCATAGAGTCGCTTTACTTGCTGCTCCGCCATACGGATGGTAGCAGTTGATGCGATATATTTTGGGTGAACGCCGCGCTCTTTCAAAACAGTATCAAGGGCTGCCTCATAAAGGCCAGCTACTGACCCTAACGCACCGGCAATCAGATGCAACTCATCCTGTATTATTAATTCTGGCGGAAGGTTACCCTTTACACCAAAAAATGCAGTTGCACGCTCATCCCATGCTAGTCTTGCGAACTTGTCGATAGACATATTTCATGGCATCTTCAAATTTGTTTGGACTCGTAGCTGAGCCAACCCACATTCCTATAGTGATAGGAGTGGCATTATTCAGTGCAGGTATGCGCCAGCGAATCAGCTCCAATGCACATATCATCCGAGTAGCTCTCAGATATTGCTGTGCTGTGAGGAGTCGTAGCGTGTAACGCATTAATACTGTTGTGCCACCTCCGCTCGTCGGATGGCTTAGTCGTCGCCAAACAATAAGAAATGCTATTAGCCCTAAATAAGCCTCAGTCTTGCCGCCACCAGTGGGAAACCAGATTAGATCTACAATATCCCGGTGCTCATCATCATCTCGAATGGCGGATTCAATGACGGTCAAGAGAAAGGCTAATTGAAAAGGACGCCAGCGGTAGGTTTTTTCGTTCGGATGTCTGCCTCGCACGCTGTCAGCCTGGCGCATTTGGTCTAACATAGCTTGGCAGGCCAACCTGAAAGATTCGGCAGCGTTGGGTTCCGATACAAGCAAAGCAACGCCTCGGCGCATGCGTTCAAGCGTAGTTTTCATACGAGCAGTAATACGCTTTGCTGCATCGTGCTCCTTGGGGTCAATCTGAGGAATATGACTGCTTTGTGCTAAAACCCATGCTGAGTATTTTTCAACGAACTGATTGAGCTCCTCGAATACTTCTTCTGAATTATCCGCTCTTGATAAATAGGCAAGCCCAAGCACGAGATTATCATCACCTGCCACATCAGCAGTGACCTGCGGAACCTCGACTGCTGGCATGAATTCTGCCCAGATTTCCTTTACACATCCATTTTCCACATGCCAGTCCACAGCTGCTCCATGTCCGATGGCATAGATATTCCGATTCTTGTACTGGAGTTCGAGCTCTTGGTCTTCCTCATTCAGCAAGCTTTTATCGACACGGGGGTAAGTGCCTATTTCACCTACATCAAGAAAACATCGGAGATTAGCCTCGAACAGCGATTGTTTAATTCGTTCATTGACAAACAATGATTGAGATGTGCCCTCGCCATTTATTTCCTGTTTATTGAACAGAGAAACTGTGACAATCCAGCCATCCATAAATGGGCGCCATAATACATCGATACTCGCTAATCCATCCAATACATCCTCACGCTGGTTAAATTGTGTGAGTGACAACTTTTCTGGTCTAAAAAATGTTTTTGCATTTTCATCTCCGCCCAGAACGCTTCTTGTGAATTCGTTATTAACGAACTGACCTGACTCATCATTTCTGCTCTTACTCTTCTCGTATCTAGCAGCGGAGCAAATAACCTGAAATTGAATTTCATTTCCGTGAGCGAAGAAGGAGAATCCAACTGACGAAGGTGGCATATAGCGGCGACGCTTTGTTGCTGGCTCGGCATCATTTCGTATATCTTGGTCTTCGTCTACACCCTCTGGCTCGTCGTCACTCTCATTCACTGAGGCCGGGTCTATGCCTTCCTCACCACGTATAATCGGAAACAATATGCCAGTCGGGTAGCGGTCTAAAGGCGACCCCAGCAATTTTTCTTTCTCAGATGCAGGCCCTATTAACTGCTTCCGAAGCCAATCTAATAAATGCTTTCTTGGCTCTGCGTAATTCAATTTCTAGCATTCTTGTGTTTACGAACACAGTTTTCTAGTTGACTTCTATTTTCACTCTGAATTGCAAGTAAAAGTGTATGACTAACAGTAGTTAATTGAAAGCGACGCACCAACTCCTGTTGAATGCGTATAAATAGATGTGCGGTAGCTTCAGTATCTGCCAAGGCTCTATGAGATCTACCAGTTTTCGGTAATCGAAGCATCTGGATTAAAGTCTCAAGCCTGTGGTTTGGTGCATCAGGGAATATACGTCTTGCTAGAAGAAGGGAGCAAATGAAGTCTTGATGGCTATGTAAATTTATCCGTTCAAGTTCAGCATTCCAAAATTTACGGTCAAAGGCTGCGTTATGAGCAACAATCGGGTGGTCACCAACAAACTTTTTCGCCTGCCGCATGACGTCTCCAATACTTGGTGCTTTTCGAACCATA
>JAPLWP010000140.1 GCA_026396535.1 Candidatus Magasanikiibacteriota bacterium
AGATTTCAAAAATAAATTATAATTTTAATATTTTATGTCTGAGATAACCAAAGATTGTAACGGCAATGTTCTGAGTGATGGCGACTCTGTCCAGCTCAACAAAGATTTAAAATTAAAGGGGTCCTCAACTACTTACAAGATTGGTACAGTTTTCAAGAATATTAAACTCACTTCAGATACAGAAGCTATTGAGTGTCGTGATGGGAAAACTACATTGGTACTCAAAACAATGTTTTTGAAAAAAAGATAGTAAAAAATTAGATAACAAATTATTTTAACTAACAAAAAATCCCGATTTAGTCGGGATTTTTTGTTTAGTCTTGTTTTTTTAAAAAGAATATGGTTAAATATGGCCATATTAGCCTGGGTGGTGAAATGGTATACACGCGGGTCTTAGAAGCCCGTGCCGTAAGGCGTGGAGGTTCAAGTCCTCTCCCAGGCACAAGGTAAAAATAAAAATCCAGAAATTATTCTGGATTTTTTTGTTGAAATAATAGTGGGTGCCCGAGCACCCACCACGACACGAGGGTCGCGGAGGGCGCACGGGACTGGCTTGCTCAGACGGGAGGGCATGGACCAAAAGGTCAGCACTGGAGCTGCACATCACGATTGCGGACCGACAGCGGCACAGGGCCGATATGGCGCCGGTTGTTGCAGCGTTCACACCGGCAGGAGGTATCACCCAACTTCTTGTCGGTCTTGTGGCCGCAATTGGCGCAGGTCTTGTCCGTGGTTTCACACTTGCAGGCGGGACAGGTCATGGCTTTTTCCAAACTCTCACCAAAGTCGGCAAGGTGGCCAGAATATAACATTTTTCTATCAGAAAGTCAACGGTTTTCTTGCTAATATATCCATAATAAGTTAATATTTATATATTAAAAAGTTATTTATTAAAATGGATAAAAATTCTGCCAAGTTTTTCGCGGCCCAAATTGGGGCCAAAATTCCTTCTTTGGATCTACATGGATTCTATCCATCTGATGCTATAGAAAAATTAGGAATCTTTCTTTATCAATGTATAGAGAAAAACGCCGATACCGCGCGTGTAATATATGGGGGTGGTACCGGACGTTTGCGTGAAGCGGTTTTGGATTATCTAAAAGGACACAGGGTGGTAGGAGATTTTCAAGACGAGGGTGGAAGTTGTATAGTGTTATTTAAATAATATGTCAGAAAGAAATATGGGCGGGCCAAGCGGTGGCCGATACCCAAGACCAGAAAGTAAATTTAGAAAAACTAGAGAAGAGGCACAGGCTGAAAATCTTTTTAATAAGATTGATCAACAAGAAGAGGTGTCTCCGGGCTTGGTGTTGAAAGCATTGTCAGTTCGGTTGGATCAAGAAGCCAAAGAAACTCTATTTTTGTATGCAAAAACCAGAAATTTATTAGCCATAAGAAATGTAGTCAAAAAAATTGGACAAACTTTTCCTGAATATAAGGCTTTTTGTGAAGTAGTAAATGAAAAAATTTTTAATGATGGAGATTCTGTGGATTGGACCACAGTGGATAAAGATCTGGGCCTATCGCAGTAAAGCTTAAAAACCTTTAAAATGGCCCAAAAAAGGCTAATTTTTTATCCCCATTTTTTCCACAGTACAAGCTCTTGACAGTCTGATGATCATCCTGTATAATCGCAATTACGTTTGAATCTCCTGATTTATTCAGGACCACGTCCAAAAGATAATGGTTGAAAGCGTACCCTTGGACCTCTGGGTTATACCGACATTAAGTTGGTAACCAAAAATTTAAAGACAATGTTAACATTGCAGTTAAATTCTTACTCAGAATATCCAAGTGGTTCTAAATACAGATCTTAGTCTGATATTTTAGAGGGCCACTTGCAAGAGTGGCTCTTTTATTTTAAAAACTCAAACAGAAAACTTGCTCTCAGATGATTGCGTTGAAAACCTTCAAAACAATCATCTGGTTGTAACGGAAAGAACTTTGACAACTTAATAGGTAAATCAACGCAAAAATAGGGTAGGAAACATTAAAATGTTTACCAATATATAAGATACCGCAAAGCACAATTAAGTGTTTTTGCCGTACGCAATTTCAACAAGTGCACATGGTGGATGCCTTGACACTAGAAGACGAAGAAGGACGTTGCAGGGTGCGAAAAGTTCCGGAGAGGTCCCAAGCAACCATTGACCCGGAAATGTCCGAATGGGGAAACCCTCGTGCTGATGAAGCACGAATCATTAACTGAATACATAGGTTATTGAAGTAAACCTGGTGAAGTGTAACATCTCAGTAACCAGATGAAAAGAAATCGAAGAGATTCCCTTAGTAGTGGCGAGAGAAAAGGGAAGAGTCTAAACTTTATAAATGTTGCTGCAGTGATTGGTTGGTCTTCGGATTAATCTTGAACTGTAGTTTAAAGAGATAGGTCGTTGTTTATAGAGTGTTGTAAGTCGTTAACGCTAATTTCCTACAAAATTAGGCGTCTAAATTGTTTAATAGCAGAATGTCTCTGGAAAGAGCAACCAAAGCAGGTGATAGTCCTTTACGCGAAATTAAACAGTTTAACGTGGTTAGCGCACTTGAGTAGGGCGGGACTCGTGAAATTCCGTCTGAATTTGGGCCGACTATGGTCTAAGACTAAATACTTCTAGTGATCGATAGTGAATTAGTACCATGAGGGAAAGGTGAAAAGTAGCCCGGAGAGGGCAATGAAATAGTATCTGAAACCGTGTGCTTACAAAGAGCCGGAGCCCGCAAGGGTGACGGTGTTCCTATTGAAGAATGAGCCTGCGAGTGTGCTGTATGTCGTCGCTTAAGGACCTATGGTCCGAAGGCATAGCGAAAGCGAGTCTGAAAGGGCGAAATTAAGATGGCATGCACATAACCCGAAACCGGGTGGTCAACCCATGACCAGGTTGAACCTTGTAGAAATACAAGGGGAGGACCGAACTCACGAGCCGTGCAACACTCGGAGATGAGTTGTGGGTAGTAGAGAAATTCTAATCGAACTCGGTGATAGCTGGTTTTCCTCGAAATAGCTCTAGGGCTAGCCTTGCGCGTTCCTAATGCTGGTAGAGCACTGGATGAGAATTGGGTCCTTCGGGATACCGTTTTCAATCAAACTCCGAATGGCATTGGTCACTAGCGCAGGAGTCAGACGGTGACGGCGAAGCGCCATCGTCAAAAGGGGAACAGCCCAGATCGCAAGTTAAGGTCCCTAAATCTATGTTAAGTGTAAAAGGTGGTGATAATTCTTATACAACCAGGATGTTGGCTTAGAAGCAGCCATCATTTAAAGATAGCGTAACAGCTCACTGGTCAAGAGTTTTCGCGCCGAAAATGTACCGGGGCTCAAACATAGTACCGAAGCTGCGAAATGTAGTGTTTCTTCGGAAACATTACTTTGGTAGAGGAACGTTCTTAACGCACTGAAGCTCCAGACGCGAGTCAGAGTGGAGTGTTAAGAAGCGAGAATGCAGGCATAAGTAGCAAAAATCAAGGTGAGAATCCTTGACGCTGAAAATCCAAGGTTTCCTGGGCAACGAGAATCGCCCCAGGGTTAGTCGATCCTAAGGCCAGGCCGAAAGGCGTAACCGATGGAAGAGCTGGTTAATATTCCAGCACTGCGTATGGTTTGGTTTATAGTGCGCATTTTTGAAGCAGCAGCGTGACAAGAATTGCACGCGGCGCAAGCCAAAGACAAAGCCTTCGGGTGGAGTCAATTACTGTGGAGGAAGTGCCCAGAAAAGCTATAAATCGCTAAGCCATAAGCAATCGTACCGGAAACCGACACAGGTGGATAGGTCGAGAAGACCAAGGCGAACGAGAGAACCTTCGTTAAGGAACTCTGCAATACAACGGCCGTAACTTAGGGATAAGGCCTGCCCCTCGAAAGAGGGGTTACAACAAAAGACCCACTGCGACTGTTTACCAAAAACACAGCTCCCTGCAAAAGCGTAAGCTAAAGTATAGGGGGTGATGCCTGGCCAGTGTCAGAATGTTAAGAGGAGAAGTGCAAGCTTTGAATCGAAGCACTGATGAACGCCGGCGGTAACTATAACCGTCCTAAGGTAGTGAAATCAAGTAATTGAGTTCACTAGGATTGGGACGAATTATAGAAAAAAAGTAAACAGTGCAAAATGATCACATGCAGATGATCGAAACATCAAAAGCCATAAAAAGCTGCCTTGCTCACAGTAATGTGAGAGATAATCCGTTCATAGCCATATGCTGGGAAGCTCAGTAATGAGTAATCAGCAGGGAAGATCAGCGCAAGCTGAAACCCTCAGAGACTATATGCTATGCTCCATTGAAAAATGGATGAAGATAGAGTCCAATCGTGTAAAGGAATCGAAGAGCGAAATTCCTTGTCGGGTGAGTTCCGACCTGCACGAATGGCATAACGATGGTGGGACTGTCTCAACGAAGGACTCGGTGAAATTGCAAGGGAGGTGAAGATGCCTCCTACCCGTAACTAGACGAAAAGACCCCGTGAAGCTTTACTACAACTTGTTATTGATATAAGGATATTTATGTTCAGCGTAGGTGGGACCCGCAAGGGGCCAATGAGACACCACCCTTAAATATTTTTATGTCTAATTTTCTCCCATGAATCTGGGATAGAAGACAGTGACTGGTGGGTAGTTTAACTGGGGCGGTTGCCTCCTAAAATGTAACGGAGGCGTTTACAAAGGTCAGCTTAGCTCGGATGGAAATCGAGCTGGACGCGCAAACGCAAAAGCTGGCTTTACTGCAAGGACTACGATCCGAGCAGTTACGAAAGTAGAAGTTAGTGAACCGACTACTCTTCATAGGAAGGTAGAAGATCAACGGATAAAAGCTACTCCGGGGATAACAGGCTGATCGCGCCCAATAGTCCACATAGACGGCGCGGTTTGGCACCTCGATGTCGGCTCATCGCATCCTGGGGCTGTAGAAGGTCCCAAGGGTTTGGCTGTTCGCCAATTAAAGCGGTACGCGAGCTGGGTTCAGAACGTCGTGAGACAGTTCGGTCTCCTATCTGTTACGGGCGTTGAATATTGAGAAGGCCCACTCCTAGTACGAGAGGACCGGAGCGGACGAACCTCTAGTGTGCCAGTTGTCCTTTCAAGGGCATCGCTGGGTAGCTATGTTC
Organism: Candidatus Magasanikiibacteriota bacterium; assembly: GCA_026396535.1. Lineage (GTDB taxonomy): Bacteria > Patescibacteriota > Patescibacteriia > Magasanikbacterales > GWA2-37-8 > CAIOJG01. The sequence goes on from JAPLWP010000140.1 coordinate 5,099, forward strand.
GGTGCGGATAAACGCTGAAAGCATCTAAGCGTGAAGCCGTCTTCAAGATTAATATTCGTTATAGACCCCTTATAGATTATGAGGTTGATAGGTCCTACGTGTAAGTGTGGTAACACATTGAGCGGAGGGATACTAATCGGTCGAGCGTATGGCGGAAGCACTGAGTTGTGCTTAAACGAATGCAAAGATATCAATATACTCTCAATATAACGCGCATGGTTTACCTATTAAGTTCAAGTTTGAACAATTAAAGAGTCAGTGTCTTGGTGACACAAGCGATGAGGCCACACCTGTTCCCATCCCGAACACAGCAGTTAAGCTCATCTGCGCCGATGATAGCCGCAAGGCAAAAGTAGGCCGTCGCCAGGACAATGACTCTTTTTTTATTTCTCAAAAACAAGGCAGAAGTTGCCTTGTTTTTAGTTTTTAAAAATGATAAAATATCGCCACTATGAATTTACCTCCTACCTTGTCACAATTTTTAATAAAAGAACTTACTAGTCATCCGGAGCGTGATGGTCTGGTGGCTATTATGTCGGATTTGGCTACAATTGGAAAGATTATTTCCAACCATACCAATCGCGCTGGTTTGGCCGGTATTTTGGGTGCGGCCAATAAGACCAATGTGCAGGATGAACAAGTACAAAAGCTGGATGAATTTTGCAACGATCTTTGTAAAAATTATTTACGTCAGACCGGAAATTTTGCAGCAATGGCTTCAGAAGAAGAAGATGGTGTGGTGGATATGGGTGAAGATGGCAAAGATGCCAAGTATGTAATTGCCTTTGATCCACTCGACGGTTCGGCCAATATTGATGTGAATTTGAGTGTTGGTACAATTTTTTCAGTAAATAAATTATTGCCAGAATTAGCTCGCAATGATGAACGTCAATTTTTTCAGCCTGGCCGTGATCAGGTATTGGCGGGGTATGTTTTGTATAGCGCTAGCACGATGATCGTGTTTAGTTGGGGCAACGGTGTTTATGAATTTACTTTGGATCAGGGCCTGGGTGAATTTTTCTTGTCACGTGAAAAAATGATGATTCCGGATGTTTGTAAAATATATAGTTTTAATGAAGGGAACTTTAAATATTTATCTGGGCGTGATCAAAAATTTATTGAATATTTACGAAATGAATTAAAGTGTGATTGTCGTTATGTTTCCGCGATGGTGGCGGATATTCATCGTAATCTTATCAAAGGTGGAGTTTTTATTTTAGGTGCCACGGATAAAAAAGGCATGGGTGAGTTTAAACCAAAACTTAGATTGAATTATGAAGCCAAGCCAATGGCGTACTTGGCAGAGCAAGCCGGTGGTGCTTCTACAGATGGAGAAGTGAGTTTACTTGATATTGCCGGAGAGAGTTTGCATCAGCGTGTACCGGTATTTATTGGTAATAAAGATATTATTGATCATTATTTAAAAATAAATTAATTTATTTGATGAAACTATTCGTCAGTCTACTTCGGATGGTGTGCCGTTTGTAGAGTATTTGTCAGCCAAGGGAGTCGTGCCAGGTATCAAAGTAGATATTGGACTTAAAGAAATGGAAGGTCATGTTGGTGAGCAAATTACAAAATGGGATGACGCTCTAGATTCTAGATTAAAAGAATATTATCAAATGGGCGCTCGCTTTGCTAAATGGCGTGCTGTGATTACTATTGGCGAAAATATTCCAAGTGATGAATGTATTTTGGAAAATTGTAAAAATTTAACTGAGTATGCTCGTTTGTGTCAGTCCAATAATATTGTGCCAATTGTTGAGCCAGAAGTTTTGATGGACGGTGCTCATACGATCGAACGATGTGAAGAGGTTACTCACAAAACTCTCAGTGTATTATTTGCTGAACTAAAAAAAGCCAATATTGATCTAAGTGGATTGATTCTCAAACCAAACATGGTGATATCTGGTTTGGACGGCGAAAAAGTTTCCTCAGATGTGATAGCTCAAAAAACAGTGCAGTGCTTTAAAGAGACTGTCCCGGCAGAAGTCGCAGGAATCGTATTTTTGTCCGGTGGTCAAAGTGAAGCAGAGTCTTGTGAAAATTTAAGTGCTATTAGTAAGTTGGCCAAAGAACAAAACGCACCTTGGAAGCTTACTTTTTCCTATGGTCGTGCTTTGCAAAACAGTGCAATAAAAAATTGGTTGGGTAAAGATGAAAATAAAACCAAATCCCAAGAGATTTTTGCCCATCGTGCTAAATTGGCTAGTGCCGCTAGTAAGGGGGAATATAGCGCAGACATGGAATAAATATTTACTAGAAAAATACACAATTTGTATTTTAAATTAATAGAAAAAATGGCTTAAATAAGCCATTTTTTTGTTAAAAATATTAGTTATCCACATTGTGCTGTCGGAAATATTTTGACAGCATAGGTTTTTATATAGTATAATAAATTTGGCTAAAATAAACCAAATATGGACTTAACCGTCTTCAAAAAACTAGGTTTTTCAGATAAAAATGCCAAGATTTATTTGACGCTCGTCGGGCTCGGACCAACCTCCGTGCGTATTTTGGCTAAAAAGACCAAATTAAATAGGGGTACGGTCTATGATGGTCTGAAATGGCTCAAAGAAACTGGATTAGTAAATTATTATGAGAAAGAAGCCAAGCAATTTTTTGTGGCTGAAGATCCAGATAAACTATATACCCTAGTGCAAAAACAGACTGACGAGTTGCAAGAGGTAAATAAAAAAATGAAAGATGTGGTACAGGAGCTAAATTAAGTTCATGACGATTGTGGTCAGCGTCCGGTAGATCGTTTTTATGAAAAATTATAAATTTTAAAAATTTTGGAACAGTTTTTGTAAGTCTGTGATAAAAGTGCTGAGAAATCTTATCGCGTTTATTCGGATGCC
>JAPLWP010000159.1 GCA_026396535.1 Candidatus Magasanikiibacteriota bacterium
TGTTATATTATACGATTTTGGCTCTGGTTTAGTTTCGATTGGGGCGACCGGTGCGCTAGGTTGAGCGATCGGAGTAGGGGAAGGAGAGTGAACAGGAGTGGAAATTGGAGTCGCAGGAGTATAAGCCACAACAGAAGATCCAAATTCTACCGCCAAAAGTTCAAGCGGTAATTGTGGTACCGGAGCTTGTTTGATTTCGCGTTTGCGCAACATGGCCGATTCAATCATCGCGATGATTTTTTGAGTCGGTAGTTTTTCGGAAAGTGTTTTTATTTGGGCTAGAGTTTCTTTGTCGGTGTTTAAAATATTTTTAATATCATAGCCAGTTTGAGCAATTAGAGTGCCGCGCAAAATGTCGATAAGGCTCAGAGTGAATTGTTCTAAATTGGCACCGCTGTTGGCTGCAGTATTTATTTGTTCAATTGCTTTGGCGGTGTCGGCATTGACGATGCTGGTAATAAATTCTAAGACGGCACCAAAATCCGCGGAAGGCAAAATGGCTTCTACATCTTTGTCGTTTATTTCTTTGAGATTGAGCGAGAAAATTTGGCCAAGCAAACTTTCGGCATCGCGCATACCGCCCTCACTTTTGATAATAATTTTATTAAGCACTTCTTTGCTTACTTTTATTCCTTCTTCTTTGCAAATCATTTCCAATTTTTTGAGCATTTCTTCAGCGGTGATTTTTTTGAAACCAAAACGCTGACAGCGGGAAATAATAGTAGCTGGAAGTTTTTGTAATTCAGTGGTAGCTAAAATAAATAGTACATGAGCGGGCGGTTCCTCGATAGTTTTGAGCAGAGCGTTGAAAGCGCTGCCTGACAACATATGCACCTCGTCAATAATAAATATTTTAAAAGGGGAGCGGGTTGGTTTGAATTGAGCGTTGTCGATAATATTTTCGCGCACATTGTCGACACCAGTATGAGAGGCGGCATCGATTTCAATCACATCAATATTGTTGCCAGCCGTAATTTCGATGCACGAAGAACATTCATTACATGGTTCAAATGAATCTTTTTTTCGGTTTTGGCAATTTAGTGATTTGGCTAGCAGGCGAGCAGTAGTGGTTTTGCCCACACCGCGCGGTCCGGTAAACAAATAAGCGTGCGCGATTTTCCCACTGCTTATCTCGTTGGTAAGAGTTTTTACAATGTATTCCTGATCGTGCATGCCAGCAAAAGTTTGCGGACGGTATTTTCTATAGATAGTGGACATAGGGCTATATTCTACAGTGACGGCTCGACAATATCAAGGGTGCTGGCTCGCGCTACTCCCAATTGGGCGCGTTCCGCGATTTCCGCTTCTACTATTTCGCGTGGACGGCCATATTTGAGACGAGATAATTCTTTGATTGCTTCCGCTAATTCTTTATTACCCGGTTTTGGCGGATAGGTCATCATGTTGAAAGGTTTGGCGGCAGTATTATCAATTAATAATTTGGTGTAAGCGGTGTATTGCTCTACATTTACTAGATCATAAGCCGAGAAAACCGGCGCAAATTCTTTTTGTAAAATATCCGCGTCTTCTACACCAATACGGAATGATACGATAGTACCAGCATTACCAAGTACCGCATCACGCACCGCGGATTTACCTTTATTATCTTCCAGCTGTTTCATATATTGATGCGCGATGATTAATTCCAGGCGGTATTTACGCGCCTCAGAAAGAATCGTGGCGATGGAATCAGTAATAAAGTTTTGGAACTCATCGATATATAGATAGAAGTCGTGGCGATC
>JAPLWP010000040.1 GCA_026396535.1 Candidatus Magasanikiibacteriota bacterium
AGTCTTGCGGAATTCTTCATTCCAGAGCACCAAAGCGCGGGCAATACCAAGCTGTACAGAAGTAGCCTGGCCTTTTTTGCCGCCACCTTGAGCCAAAGCGGATACATCCAAATCTTTTTCTTTGCCTACTGCTTTTAGAGGGGCTACTACTAGTTCCTGCCATTCAAAATATGGCAAAAATGTTTTGATATCCTGGCCGTTGATAACCACTTTACCGGTACCTTTGGAGATCTGCACGCGAGCACTGGCACGCTTACGACGTCCTACGGCGCGGTTCATATCGGTTTTGCTAATCTTTGTCATAGTTTATTTCTTAAAGTGTAAGCGAATCATGCGTTGATCGCGTAATTTGTTCTTTGGCAACATTTTGATCACAGCACTACGAATAGCTTCTTGTGGTTTTTCAGCCATAATCTTTTTGGCTTGCACTTCTTTCAAACCACCTGGGTGATTGGAGTGGTGACGATAAAGTTTCTGTTCTAGTTTCTTACCAGTAAAAACGATTTTGTCGTAATTGGTAATCACTACTTTATCTCCGTAATCGATATGTGGTGTGAATTTTACTTTGTGTTTGCCCATCAAGATCGTAGCGATCTTAGTGGCGAGACGGCCTGGAGCTTGTCCGGTAGCGTCAAGCTCGATAGTTTTTCTTTTTGACATAAATAGTATTATTAAACGAGCTCAATCGAAGCTTCTTCACCAGCGTCGCCTTTGCGAACACCGAGTAAAGTGATGCGGGTGTAACCGCCTTTACGATCGAGGTAGCGCGGACCAAGCACTTCCATAGTTTTATCAACTGCATTCTTGGTGTAAAGTACACGTTTGAGCAATCGACGAGCGGCCAAATCGTTTGGCTTGGCTTTGGTGATCAATCTTTCTACCAAGGAGCGGGTAGCTTTCGCTTTGGCTTTGGTAGTTTTTATTTTCTCATAGATAATCAAACTCTCGGCCAAGTTCGCCAAAAGAGAGCGACGTCCGGCAGCTTTGCGATCTAGAGTTTTTTTCTTATTTTGGTGTCGCATACAATAAATCCTTTTTTAAATAATTACTTTTTCTTGCTTTTCTTTTTGCCTTTGTCCTCTGTTTCTTCCTCTACCGATTCTTCTGTGGCTACAACTGGTTCTTCTATCGCTGTTTCCGGGGCAGCAGACATAGAAGAGTTGCTAGCGGAAGCAACACTGCTCAAAACAATCGAAAAGTGATCAATCAAAATCTGCACGGACTGTTTCACAGCATCTTCTGGAGAAAGTGTGCCATTGGTTTCGATATTCACAGTCAACTTTTCATAGTTGGTGATATCACCGACACGGGTATATTCCACACGATAACCAACATCTTTTACTGGAGTGTAAATAGAGTCGGTCACGATTGTACCCAAAGGATAGTTTTTCTTATCCTTTTCTTCTACCGGAACAAAACCGCGGCCTCGGCCGACGATGATTTCCATTTCAATTCCTTTGTTTGAGGTAAGATTACAAATTACCAAATCCTTGTTCATGACTTCTGCATTGGCATCATTGGTAATATCTCCGGCAGTCACTACGCCTGGGCCTTTTTTGGACAAGGTCAAAGTAACTGGCTCAGTACCATGAACTTTCACAGCGAGCTGTTTGAGATTCAACATGATTTCTACAACATCTTCCTGCACACCCTCAACTGCACCAAATTCATGCTGAACACCTTTAATTTTAAAAGCTTCCACCGCACCGCCAGAAAGTGAAGACAACAACACGCGGCGCAAAGCATTGCCCAAAGTGGTGCCATAACCATGAAAACATGGGGTGATTACCAAAGTACCGTGCAAGGCATCATCACCTTGTACGAAGTCAACTTTGGATGGTAAAAGAAAGTTCTCCATAAAATATATGTTATTAATTAGCGAGAATAGAACTCGATAATAGCTTTTGGATTAAAGTTTGGGTTTTCTACAGTTGGGGCATTCAAAACTTTGCCACCTACTGCCTTGGCATCGACAGACAACCAAGCCGGAGCTTCAACCTTCTGCAATTTCTCACTAATTCCTTCAAGCAATTTCTTACCTTGTGCTTTTTTGCTGGCAGCAATAGCCTGACCAACTTTTACGCGGTAAGAAGGGATATCTACTTTTTCACCATTTACAGTGATGTGACCGTGAGTCACCATCTGACGAGCAGAAGTACGAGATGGAGCTAGTCCCATGCGGTACACTACATTGTCTAGACGGGATTCAAGGAAATTCAGCAAAATTTTGCTGGTATCACCTACTTTTCTGGAAGCTTCTTCCACATAGTTGGAAAATTGGCGTTCCAAAATACCGTAAATCTTTTTTACTTTTTGTTTTTCCATGAGCTGTTTACCGTAACCGGAAACTTTGGCGCGTTTCTGTGATTGACCGTGCTGACCAGCTGGGTAAGCGCGTTTAGTCAAAGGACACTTTACAGAGTCACAGAGTTTTTCGCCATATTTGCGACAAATTTTGTGTTTAGGAACAATACGTCTTGCCATAAAATTATATCAATAAAGGTGAATTAAACGCGACGTCTCTTTGGAGGACGGCAACCATTGTGCGGGATCGGAGTGACGTCGTTGATAGCTACTACGTTCAGGCCATTGGTATGCAAAGCGCGGATAGCACCTTCGCGACCACCGCCGATACCTTTTACGTAGACACTAACTTCTTTCACCATGTATGGAGCAATTTTATCCATGAGATTTTTGGTGACCAAAGAAGCGGCGTATGGAGTAGCTTTTTTTGGACCTTTGAAACCTACTACACCAGCGGAAGACCAACCCAAAACGTTGCCGTTTGGATCAGCGATTGTGATGATAGTGTTGTTGTAAGTAGCCTGGATGTAAGCGTTGGCACGAGGTACCTGGCGCACATTCTTGGCTTTCTTTTTGGCCTTTGGCACTACCGGCTTGGAAGCGCCTTCGGTTTTTTCAGTTTTAGTATTTTGTTCAGTCATAATTTTAATTTTGGAAAAGTAAAGGCATCAAATCTTTAAGTCTTCTGATTTGTCATTTTCTTACCGGAAACAGCAGTCTTTCTTACGTTGCCGCGAACGGTACGGGAATTTGTCTTAGTGCGCTGACCATGTACTGGCAAGTGACGCATGTGACGAACACCACGGTAAGCTTTGATATCTTTGAGACGTTTGATGTTGCTCATGATTTCACGACGCAAGTCACCTTCTGTCTTATAAGCTTTTTCCACGATAGCGCGCAATTTATCTTGCTGAGCTTCGGTCAAATCTTTAGCACGGATGTTTCCATCAATACCGGCTTCTTTCAAGATTTTTAAAGCCAAGGTTGGGCCAATGCCGAATACGTAAGGTAAGGCATAAGCGATCTTTTTTTCGTTTGGGATATTTGTACTGGCAATTCTCATAGGTAATAAATTAATTATCCTTGTCTTTGTTTATGTTTTGAATTCTCACAAATTACAAACACACGGCCTTTGCGGCGCACGGTTTTACACTTCATGCAAATTTTCTTTACTGAGGCACGTACTTTCATACAGCACTTATAAAAAATTAATTAAGTAAAGCAAAAATACCAACCACTGCCGCGATATCCACACCCTTCACAAGGAAGAGCTACACCGCAATGGTTAGTATTACATCATCGAAATGATGCAGTTTAAATTGTTTAGAAACGAAAGATAATTCTACCTTTGGTCAAATCGTAAGGGGTCATTTCTACTTTTATCTGATCGCCCATGCCTAAACGAATCTTGTTGAGGCGCATCTTACCAGATAAATGAGCAATGATTGTCTGACCACTTTCTAGCGTGACACGAAAAGTGCCGGCTGGAAGAAGCTCTTCAATTTTGCCCTTTAACTCAATGACGTCTTGTTTGCTGACCATCTGTATAAATTATTAATGGGTATATTTTAGCGAAAAATAAGGGTTTCGTCAAGGGGGTCAATGAAATCAAGGGTTTTGACGATTTATACACTATATTTCTGCTAAGATTAGCCCAAATGATTAAAAAACTGATTTATTTAGCTAAGTTATTCACAGGCGCTGATTTATCGGAATATACAAAATATTTGTAAAGTAGGAAATTCCAGGAGACGGCGAGGATGATATTAGTAAGGCGGACGAGCTTTGGCTCAAAGCCAAAATGGTTGTGCCAGACCCACATCCAAACTATAGCAAAAATATAATTAAAAATATAGAGGATGAAATACCTTTGGACTTCTTTATGGGTTTGACCGCCACTTTTGAACGCCCAGCGTTTGTTGAGGTTGAAAATATAAGA
>JAPLWP010000120.1 GCA_026396535.1 Candidatus Magasanikiibacteriota bacterium
GGCCTGGGCATCCGGAAGAGAATGGACGACATGAGCGATTTCATTTAACATTAAAACAAGAAGTGGCTAGCCCTCCAAAAGAGACGTTAGCTTTACAGATTCAAGCGATGAGTCAGTTTCATCAAGAATACAATTTTGAAAGGCCTCATGAAGCTTTAGGGATGAAGACTCCTGGCGATTGTTATCATTCTTCATCAAGAAATTGGGATGGTGTTTTGAGGTCACCGGAATATGATACAAAAGAAGTGGATGTAAGAAAGGTGGGTCAAAGTGGTTGCATATGGTTACATGGAACTGAGCACTATGTAGGGCAAACAGTTACTGGCGAATATGTTGGTTTAAAAACTAATCCCGATGGTGATCTAGATCTTTATTAGTAAATATTCGGTGAACCCCGTTAAAAGCGGATGATTTTTTCAGGTTTTCGTATATTCAGCCTGCTCGCTCTTCGCTTTGCTCGGCGAGTTCCGCTCATTTTTATAGCGGCCAATCTTATGTGATAGCAAGTTTTTGCGTGGCCACTATAGAAATAAGCGGCTTTTCAAGATTAAATCGTATGTATTTGATGGCGTGTATTGAAAATCTTTGAAAAAAATGACGCAGTTCATACACAATCTTTTAGTGAAAAAGCAAAAAGTTTAATGAATGAACTGCAGTCAAGCTTATATTCTACCTAATGAGCCGCAAATAGATCAACTCAGAAAAGATCTTTTTCAAGCCTACTATGATGCAAATTTCTATAAAACCCACTATAAAAATGGCATTACTATTCGAGAACGCATGCGGTATGAGCATGCTGTAAAAATCCAAGATTTAAAAAAGAAGCACAAAGAAGAGGTCCTGCAGTTTGAGAATACAATCAAGAAGCTGGAAGCAAAAGTCAAATTACGAGAGCGTCAACTATTTGGCAAAAAGAGCGAACAAGGAGCAACTGGTAGTGAGTCTGGAAAAAAGGATAATCCACCTAAACGAGGGCGTGGTCAACAGCAAGGGGAAAAATCGCCTCGCAAAAGAAAATACCCTCACCTAAAAATCATTCCCCAAGTTCAAGATATTCCGGAAAACGAACGCACCTGTCCATGTTGTAATGCCCCTTATGCAGACATGGGAGCTGCTGAATGTAGCGACGTCATTGAAGTGGAAGTAAAGGCACATACCCGTCGAGTAAATAGAAAGAAGTACAGAAGAACTTGTGATTGCCCATCTCAACCCATAATTCTCACAGCACCTCAGATTCCAAAAGTTCTTTCAAAATCTCACCTTGGAAATTCTGTTTGGGTACATATTCTTATGCAAAAATTCTGGCACGGACAACCATTACATCGGATTATTCGAGGGCTTGATTCTCATGGTTTGTCCATTCCAGCAGGGACCATAGTATGGGGGTTTTTGCGATTACTGGAGCTTTTTAGAAGGATTTATCAAATAATTCAAGAAAAGAGCCTCTCGGACAAGCATTGGCACGCAGATGAAACTGGCTGGAAAGTTTTTGAGGCTGTTGAAGGTAAGGCAAATAATCGTTGGTTTTTATGGGTTTTCAAATCTCCTTCTGCGTCGGTTTTCGTTCTAGATCCAAGTCGCTCTGCGCGAGTTGTAGAAGAATTTTTTGGTGAAGATTCCAATGGTATTATTTCTTGTGATCGATATCGTGCTTATTTTTGTTTTGCATCGAAATCTAATGGGAGATTCATAGTTGCCTATTGTTGGGTCCATGTTAGACGAGACTTTTTAGCTATTGCCAAAGATTGGCCGATTTATGAAGCCTGGGCGATGGATTGGATCCAAGAAATACGCCACCTTTATCACTTAAATAGCCTTCGTATTGCCCAGTCGAAAGACCCGCAATCATATATCAAATGCCAAAAAAATCTTCTCAATGCAGTTGCCGCCATTAAGCAAAAAGCAGACAAACAACTTGAAAATACAAAACTTGCAGAACCCTGTCGAAAAGCTCTTGAAAGCCTGAACAGGCATTGGCAAGGCTTGACTACTTTTGTGGAAAATCCCGAAGTTCCGATGGATAACAACGCTGCCGAACGTGAATTAAGAGGTGGTGCTGTGGGCCGAAAAAACTACTACGGATCTGGATCCATAGAGAGCGCTGAATTTACCGCGATTTCATTCACGATTATCCAAACTCTGCTGCTCTGGAAGATGAATCCAAAAGCATGGTTTAGTGCCTTTTTCGATTTTATAGGCAGTGATTGGACAAAACCTTTTGAACATTGGCTCCCCTGGAACATGTCACCAGAACGAAGAGTCGAATTTGCATTTTCAAAGCATCATGACCCTCCTAATAAATAGAATCTAAGTAATTTAAAAGCCGCGTATTTCTATAGTGGCCCCAAAAAAGCTTGAAGTCTCGCAAGATTGGCCGCTATAGAAATGGGCGGAACTCGCCGAGCAAAGCGAAGAGCGAGCTGAGGATTTAGACGAGTAAAAGGGTCGGCTTTGGAGGTGCTAGCGAATTTCTTTATTATTTTCAATAAGGTGGATCACCGAATATTTACCTTGTGTTGGATAAAAAGTAATTTAACATGCTTTAAATAAGCGTATTAAATTAATAATTTTGGGGTCAGGCTTTGAGTGTTTGAGTTTCAATCTCACTCAAACCTGACCCTATTTTCTTAAGCTATATTCTGGTTTTTTAGCTTTTTGGGGGTGGATTAAAAATTATTTTAACAATTCCCACTGGTTCCCACTTTTTTATTTTTGCAAATAGG
>JAPLWP010000069.1 GCA_026396535.1 Candidatus Magasanikiibacteriota bacterium
GGTATCGCCATCGACGGCGCTACCCTATACTGCAAAATGACTCCTTGTGCCGTATGTGCCAAAATGATTATTAATTCCGGTGTCAAAAAAGTGATTTGTGAAAAGCGCTACCATGCCGGCGAAGAAAGTGAAGAAATGTTCCGCCAAGTTGGATTGGAACTCAATTTCTTTGATGAAACTGTAGAACAATATTCCAAACAATAATATGGCCAAATTAATTATCGGAATTATCGGCGAAAACGCCTCTGGCAAAACTACCGCAACTGAATATCTGAAAAATAAATTCGACGCCGTGACTTTTCGCTTTTCCGATATGCTCGGCGATATTCTCAAAAGAATGTATATCGAGCCTACCCGGGCCAATTTTCAACAACTATCCACTATCCTACGCCAAAACTTTAGCGAAGACATCATGTCCAAAGTAATTGCGCAGGATGCCAAAAACGCCACTGCTGACGTGATTATCACCGAAGGTGTGCGCCGTCCTAGCGATGTGGTGCATCTGCGCGAACTCTCCAATTTTATCTTGATCTACATCAAAACCGACGAACGGGCTCGCTTTGATCGCCTCGCTACTCGCGGCGAAAAACCAGACGACGCTACCAAAACTTGGGAAGAATTTCAAACAGAAGGCAAACAAGAATCTGAACAAAAAATATTGGAAATTGCTTCACAGGCCAACTATACTGTAGACAATAATGGTACGCTAGAAAATACTTATTCTCAATTAGATACTATCATCGCCAAATATCTCTAAGTTATGCAAATAAAAATCAAACGCATCGATAAAACCCTACCACTACCAGCTTACCAAACCAAGGGCGCAGTTGCTTTTGATATTTATAGCCGGTTGGATATGTCCATAGAACCAAAATCTATTGCCTTAATCCCCACCAATTTAATTATCCAAACTCCGCCCGGATATATGCTTGCTGTGGTGCCAAGATCAAGTACTGCCAAAAAGAAGGGCTTATCTATCCCCCACGGCATAGGGATTATTGATCAAGACTACTGCGGTCCAAATGATGAAATATTATATCAAGTATACAATTTTACAGACTCATTAGTACCAATAACCAAAGGAGAGCGTGTGGGTCAGGCAACTTTTATCCGAACAGATCAGGCCACATGGGAAGAAGTTGATTCTATCAAATCAGAGTCACGAGGAGGATTTGGATCAACCGGTTAATTTTAAAAATATGCAAAGCTATCTAAACATCGTACAAAAAGTTTTGGATGAAGGCGTACAAAAAAATAATCGCACTGGCACTGATGCTATTTCTATTGCCGGTGCTATTTTTGAACATGATATGAGTTTGGGCTTTCCCCTACTCACTACCAAAAAAATGCCATATAAAATAATTGCTTCCGAACTGGAATTTTTTATCAAAGGCATTACCGATAAAACTTGGCTTCAAGACAGAAACAACCATATCTGGGACGAATGGGCATATCCAAAAAAAGCACCATACGGCCATGATGAGGCCGCTCAGAAAAAAATGAAAGAAGAAAGAGATTTAGGACCAATTTATGGTTTCCAATGGCGCCATTATAATGCCCCATATTATAGTTTTAATGCGGACTATACCAATCAAGGCGTAGACCAATTCCAACGTCTAGTAGACAAGCTCAAAAGCGATCCAAATGATCGACGTATGATCGTGATGGCCTGGAATCCATTGGCTCTACACGATATGGCATTACCACCTTGTCACTATGGCTTTCAAGTGACAGTAATAAATAATAAATTAAACTTGCTTTGGAATCAGCGCTCGGTAGACACCATGCTTGGCCTGCCTTTTAATATTGCCAGCTACGCTACCCTACTGCATTTACTCGCCAAAGAAACCGGCTATGAAGAAGGCAAACTAGTCGGATTTTTGGCCGACGTTCACATTTATGTAAATCATCTGGATGGCGCGCGCGAACAGCTTACTCGCGATCCAAATACCTATCCCCTGCCAAAAATTATCACTGAAAATTTTACTTCTATTTTTGATTGGCAATATACTGATACCAAGATCGAAATAATAAAATTCCTTGGAATATTCCGGAGGATTTTCAATACTTTAAAAAAATGACTCTGGGTAAAACTTGCGTGATGGGACAGGCAACTTTTGAATCTATCCTAGGATACCTAGGCAAACCATTACCGGGCCGCCAAAATGTAGTGGTGACTTCCAACACGGAATATTCGGCTCCGGAAGGCGTGCGCGTCTTACATTCTCTAGACGATGTTTTTGAAAAACTCAAAGATGAGGATGTGTTTATCTGCGGCGGCGCTAGTATTTACCGCCAAACTGTAGATAGAGTAGATACTTTATATATCACTCATATTCATCAGTCCTTTGATGGTGATACTTTTTTCCCGGAAATTAATAAAAGCATTTGGAAAGAAACCAACCGCGAAGATCACCCAGACTTTTCATTTGTAACTTATAAAAAATAAAAATCATTATGTTCATAATGATCGACGGTATCGACGGCAGCGGCAAAAGTACAGTAGTGTCTGCCTGGAAAAAACATCTTTCCGACCAAGGCAACGCGATTTTTGATTTAAAAGATTTTTTGAAAGAAAAAAATTGTTATCCAGAAATTTCAGAGTTCAAATCCTACGACTTCATATTTTCAGCCGAGCCTACTTATACAGCGGTGGGTAAAACAATCCGCGAAGAACTCATCAACCACAATAACGACTATAGTGCCCTGGCTATTGCCCAAGCCTATTCACTAGATCGTCTGATTCTATATAAAAAAAATATAATCCCTTTGATTGAGGATAAAAAAATTATTATCCAAGATCGTGGTATCAGCTCATCGCTGGCTTACCAGACCAGTCAAAACCAGGATTTAACTTTTGATATCCTATTGGCACTACCTGGCAATAAATTAGCGATGGAATACCGACCTGACCATCTAATCATCATAAAAACTTCGGCTCATACGGCCGCAGAGCGCCTATCCACACGCTCGGACAAACAAGACAACTCTATCTTTGAAAAAGAAAATTTTCTAAAAAAATTAGAAGATCAATTTGAATCAAGCGAATACCAAAATATCTTTAAACAGCGCGGAACACAGATTCACTATTTGTCGGGAGAAGAAAAAATTGATATAATGGAGCAACAGGCTATAGACCTGTTAAAAAATATTTTAAAATAAGTATGTTAATTACTCTTTCGGAATTGTTCGCGCAAAGTTTTGAAAAATATTCCAAATACTTTGCCAAAACTTTTCCTTACCTAGCTGTATTATTGGCAGCTTTTTTGTTGCGCTACGGCGCTGGTTATTTAGGTGTATTTTTAGCTTTTAATACTCGCCTATCCGATCGTGCTTCTGATTTCGTTGTTTTAATTCTATTAATAATACTTGGTCTTATTGGTTTTTGGGGCACAGTAGCTTTGACAAAAAGAATTCAAAATCTGGACCAAAATCAACCATCATTGCCGTTTAAACTACATTTCAAATCAGTAAAAAAATATTTACTGCCGGTATTTTTTGTCACTTTAATCAATATTTTACTTATTGCTTTGGGCGGCGTCTTATTGGTTATTCCAGGAGTAATATTTTTTATCTGGTATTATTTCAGCAACTATATCGTAGTTTTTGAAGACAAAAAGGGACTTAGCACATTGTCTGAAAGCAAAAATCTGATAGTCGGACGCTGGTGGCCGATGGCTTGGAGAATCGGTATACCAAAAATAGTTTTCTCTTTGCTATCTGGATTAATCGCCAAAGCGGCCATAACTATTTTTATCTTAATTTTTAGCCCTTCGCCAATAGTATACGACCTGGCTTTTGAATTTATTGCCGGACTTATTGCTATCTTCATGCTGCCACTCTTTTTATGGCAAGATACCACCCTTTATTATAGTGCCAAGCAAACTCCTGTCATCCCGCCGGCCAATCAATAAACCCCTCTAAATCCCGACTAAATCGGGATTTTTTTATTCTTGCTAAAAAGCCCTGAAAATGATAATATTGTCTAATAACAATATGCCTAAATACATCCCAATTATCGGCCTAGAAGTCCACGTCGAGCTCAAAACCAACAGCAAGATGTTTTGTGCTTGTCCAAACTCCCCTGACCGTGAACTACCCAACACTCACATTTGTGAAATTTGTTTGGCTCATCCAGGCACCCTACCTTTGCCAAATAAAGCAGCTATTGAAGCCACTGTAAAAATTGCCAAAGCCATTGGTTGCCGCGTTAACGAATATTCCAAATTTGATCGCAAACATTATTTTTATCCTGATCTACCAAAAGCTTATCAGATTTCTCAGTATGATTTGCCTATCGGCGAACACGGCGGTATAAAATTAGAATTTTTACCTGGCAAAAATCATCGCGACACTGCCAAAGTAGGTATCACCCGTATTCACCTAGAAGAAGATACCGCCAAGCTCACCCACGGCAATGACGGCTCTACTCTAGTAGATTTCAATCGTGCCGGCGTACCACTAGCCGAAATCGTATCCGACCCCGATGTACAAAGTGCTCTGGAAGCCAAAACTTACTGCCAAGAATTGCAGACTATTTTGCGCTACTTAGAAGTCAGTGATGCTGATATGGAAAAGGGTCATATGCGCTGCGAAGCCAACATCTCTATCCAAGAAGAAGGTAAATTTGAAATTGTAGATGGTGTGGTCAAACCAATTGGTGATTATCAATTAAATAATAAAGTAGAAGTAAAAAATATAAACTCTTTCCGCGCCGTAGAAAAAGCGATTGAATATGAAACTATTCGCCAAACCGAGCTAATACAAAAAGGCGAATCATGGGGACCAGAAACTCGCGGCTGGAATGATGAAAAAGGACAGACTGTATTACAGCGCGTAAAAGAATCCGCTGCCGACTACCGCTATTTCCCAGAGCCAGATATCCCTCCTTTTCACCCTCTAAAAATTGCACCCGTTTCTCATTTACCTGAAATGCCAGGCGCACGTCGCAGTCGTTTTCATAGTGAATACGGCTTCTCGTGGGCAGATGCACAAATTTTGACTGCCGACAAAGATTGGGCCAATTTTACTGAAGAAGTTTATAGCGAACTATTGAATTGGATAAATGATTTGAAAAATTCCAATTTAAAAACTACTGAAAATTCTTCTACCCAACTCGCTAAATTAGCCGGCGGTTATCTTACCACCAAATTAGCCGGTGCCATGGCGGAAAGAAAAATAGATATCAAAATTCTTAAAATTAAACCCGAAAATTTTGCTGAATTAGTAGCTTTGGTTTTCACCAATCGACTCAATTCTACCAACGCCCAAAAAGTATTGGCAGAAATGCTAGATTCCAATACTGACATCGACCCTACTCATATCATGGAAGAAAAAGGTTACGGCCAGATCGACGACGAAGACCAATTGAGTGCAGTAGTAGACGAAGTAATAAAAAATAATCCGACACAGGTAGAACAATTCAAAGCCGGCAAAGAGCCACTCATGCAATTCCTCAAAGGCATGGTAATGAAAGCCACCGAAGGCAGCGCCGATCCAGCCGTGGCTGAGAAATTACTCCGAGAAAAACTCAAATAATAGCCAAAAAAGTGTGGATACTGGGGCTTGCTTATCATCCGATACTCTGCTAAAATAATACGGATATGAAACGATCTCAACACATTCAACTCAACTGCCCAATCGCCTACAAATACCTAAATTTATTGTCTTTCAATACTACCGCTCATCGGTAGTATTTTTTTATATAAATAAATACTATGAAAAAATTAACTCAAAAAGATTGGAATCTTAAGACCGCTCTGCTCGCTGACATAAAAAAACGCGGCGGCTTTGCCAATTGCCACGCTCATATTGATAAAGCTTTTTATATCACCAAACCCGGACTCAAACTTTCAATGGTAGATATGGAAACCAAATGGCACATGAGTGATAAAATTAAAAAGAATAGTTCCCAGGCAGAAATTGCCGACCGTATTCGCTGCGGACTAGATATCCTAGTGGACCAGGGAGTCAAAGCGACTGTGAGTTTTATGGATGCTTATGACGCGGTAGGACACAAATCAATTGACGCGGCAGTGCAAGTAAATAAAGAATATAAAAATAAAATAAAATTTTTAACTATTACCCAACCACTAGGCGGATTGAACGATCCAAAAGCCCGCGCGCTCTACGAAGAAATTACCGCCAAAGCCGACATCGCCGGTGGCTTACCTTCCAAAGACCGACCAAACGATAATAAAAATTTTGATCATCTTTTTTCTATCGCCAAAAATCTCGACAAACCAATTCATGTCCATATTGATCAAGAAAATAATCCGCGCGAACGAGATACCGAAAAATTAATTAAATATACTATTAAGCACGGCTACCAAGGACGAGTGGTCGCTATTCATGCTATTTCCCCTTCCGCGCATCCAAAAAAATATCGTGAAAAAATATACAAACAGTTGGCTGCAGCCGATATTAGTGTTGTCGTGTGTCCTTCAGCCGCCCTATCGATGCGCGCGCTAGATCAATACCAGGCGCCAGTACATAATTCTATCGCGAATGTCCCAGAGATGTTGGCCGCTGGAGTGACAGTAGGACTTGGCAGCGACAACATTGCTGATTTTTACCAACCATTTGTCGATGGCGATATGTGGACCGAGCTACGCATGCTGATGGAAGCTTGTCGCTATTATGATTTTGATCAGCTGGCCAAGATTGCTTCCACCAATGGACATAAAATTTTATCAATTAAATAATTTAATTTACTGTATGGACAATAAAACTGCATATACCCACATTGCGTCGTACGAACCAAAAAACAAAGAAGATGT
>JAPLWP010000054.1 GCA_026396535.1 Candidatus Magasanikiibacteriota bacterium
TTTTAATTAAATCTTCTTTTTTTACAGTACCAATAGCGGCCGCTCGCACTAGTTTCCAATCAAAGATTTTTTTGGATACACGTTGAACATCTTTTATAGCGACTTTATTTATTTTTTGTAGCACTTCTTCAAAAGTCTGAATTTTGTCAGCAAACAAAAATTGTTTGGCAAACCATTCAGCCTGAGAGCTACATTCTTCCATTCCCAGTGTCATACGTCCACTAATACTACTCTTGGCATCGGCCAATTCTTTCGCTGTCACTGGTTCATTCACCATACGCTGTAATTCAGCGCGAATAACTTGAATAGCTTCAGCTAGACGAGCTGGATCCAGACCAGCCTGAATATAAGCCGTACCCACATCACGATAATTACTACTGGAAGCTCTGACCATATATGCCAAGCCGCGTTTTTCACGCACCTCTACAAACAAACGAGAGCTCATGCCGCCACCCAAAATATTGAGCAATACCGAAGTGACATATCTATCAGGATGACCCAAAGACAAACCAGGAAATCCCACGATGATATGAGATTGATCTAATTTTTTTTCTTTGACCACCACTCTATCACTCAACGATGGCAAAGTTTTTGGCCAAGCAAACTTTTTGAAAGTATCTTTTTTTATAGAAAGCTTACTTTTATTTTTCTTATAATCATCATTTACAAAAAATTTCAGATTATTTTTTAGTTTCTTATCAAT
Organism: Candidatus Magasanikiibacteriota bacterium; assembly: GCA_026396535.1. Classification (GTDB taxonomy): domain Bacteria; phylum Patescibacteriota; class Patescibacteriia; order Magasanikbacterales; family GWA2-37-8; genus CAIOJG01. The sequence continues at coordinate 704 of JAPLWP010000054.1, forward strand.
TTTACCGGCTACCACCAACACCATATTGTCTGGCTTGTAGGCCGCCTGATAATAATTCCACATGTCGGTGTGAGTAATGCCGCGCACACTTTTTTCAGTGCCACCAACATCCCAACCTAGCGGACAATCTCCAAACAATAATTTTTCATAAACCGTATCCAAATTCATTGTCGGATTATCTTCATACATGCGCAGCTCTTCGACAATCGCTCCTTTTTCTTTTTCAATTTCTACCGCTTCAAATTTGGAATTGAATAGCATATCCCCCATCAAATCAAAAGCTAACTGCTGTTGGGCGGAATCTATTTTTACGTAATAACCAGTATAATCTTTATTGGTAAAAGCATTATAATCCGCACCGGCCGCATCCAATACGCGAGAAATATCTTGAGCGGTTGGACGCTTATGAGTGCCTTTAAACATTACATGCTCTACAAAATGGGAGATGCCAGAAATTTTTTCATTCTCATAGCGCGAACCAACCGGGATCATCGCCAAAACAGTTGTAGCTTTGGTGCCACTGAGCGGGACAGTGATCAGAGTAATTTTATTTTTTAATTTTTGTACTTTATACATAATAATTACTCAAATTTGCTTTGCAAATATTTGGTTAATTCAGCAATATCAATTCTTTCTTGGGCCATAGTATCGCGATCACGGACAGTTACTTTTTTATCTTCTAGAGATTCAAAATCAAAAGTCACACAATATGGTGTACCAATTTCATCCTGACGACGATAGCGTTTGCCGATACTTTGAGTTTCATCATAATCAACGCTGAAATTTTTACGCAGACTATCCGCTACTTCACGAGCCACAGAAGACAATTCTTCCTTTTTGGAAAGCGGTAATACGGCTACCTGAATTGGTGCTAATTTTTTTGGAAATTTCATTACGATACGGGCTTCAGTTTCACCGGCTTCACTAGTCGGTGCCTGCTCTTCTGTATAGGCTTCAAGCAGTGATACTAGCAACATGCGATCAATACCAAAAGTCGGCTCGATTACATGCGGCAAAAATTTCTCGTTGGTTTCTGGATCGGTGTAGTGCAAATCTTGACCACTCACCTTTTCATGACGACTCAAATCAAAATCAGTACGATACGCGATACCGTGCAATTCTTTTATACCAAATGGATATTTATATTCGATATCTACTGTACGTTTGCTATAGTGAGCACGCTCACCGTCTTCAATTTCATGCCAAACCAAATTATCCATATTTATTTGCATGATATCCTGCCACCAGCGTTTGATTTCACCAAGCCACATTTCAAAAACTTTTTCCCAATCTTTTGGATTGATAAAATATTCAAATTCACCAATTTCAAATTCCCGAGTGCGGAAGATAAAATTACCAGGAGTAATTTCATTGCGGAAACATTTACCAATCTGAGCAATACCAAATGGCAAACGACGACGAGTTACATTTTGAACATTCTTAAAATTCACAAACATACCACCGGCAGTTTCCGGACGCAGATAAGCGGTAGTAGCACTGTCTTCGGTAGTGCCCAAGAAAGTTTTAAACATCAGATTGAAACTTTTTGGTTCGGTTAGACCACCATCACAATCCGGACAACTTAATTCGGAAATAGATTTAACCTGAGCTTTGTCATATTCCGGGCGCATACTAGCAGCTTCCAGAAGATGATCAGTGCGAAAACGATGATGACATTTTTTACATTCTACCAACTCATCACTAAAATTTTGCAAATGACCGGAAGCTTCCCATACTTTTGGGTTCATGATAATGGCGGTATCCATAGGCACCATGTCACTACGTTCTTGTACCCAAAATTTCCACCAAGCTTTTTTGATATTTTGTTTGAGCAAATGACCAAGCGGAGCATAATCCCAGCTGTTGGCCAAACCACCATAAATTTCACTACCAGGAAAAATAAAGCCGCGGCGTTTGCAGAGCGATACTACCTTTTCTAATTTTTCTAAATCTTTTTCCATATCAATATTCTAAATAGTATTAATTTCATTTTCTTTCTTATCCCCCACATCTTTAATTTGTTCAGCGTAATCTTTTACCATTTTTTCCAAATCTTCAAACAACTTAAATTTTTCATCTTCACTGATAGATTTATTTTCTTCTTCCATCTCAATCAGCTCTCTAGCTTCTTGTCTTACTTTACGCATGGACACGCGAGCGTTCTCCA
>JAPLWP010000078.1 GCA_026396535.1 Candidatus Magasanikiibacteriota bacterium
ATTAAAAACCATCTTACTCAAGATACTATTATCAACCACGTTCTTTTTGATCCAGAATATGAACCTTTTATAAACAATTATTTTGAAAATATCTTCGGCTCATTCTCTAGAAAAGACTCCACTGGCACCTACTTGTTTTGGGCATTACCAGAGGGAGAACGCTACAATCTTCAATTGTGGCGTGAAGGTAAATTTTTAGTTTCTAAAGATGGAAAATATAAAATTGAATTAACACCAGATGCTATCAAAGAGGCGCTTCTAAAGAAAGAACTAATACCAAATCTATTATTGGATTTCATGGTAATATCATTCTATTATGGCTTAAAATGTTTAGGTGGTTTTAACCAAATCAACTACCTTACCATGATGAAAAATAGCTATATAAAAATGAACGTTGATTTGGAAAATTACCGCAGTATCGAAATTTGTGCTCGTGCCCAAACAAAAGAAATATGTGACGGATTGACTATCGCCTATTTAGGATATGATGGTAATAACCAAATGATATTGGCTAGCGGACTTGATCTAATCCTATACCAAAATAAACAAAGCTGGGAAACTTTGATGGATTTAGCCAAAAATATTACACTGGAAGAAGCCCTCGGACCATTGCTTCCTGAAATTTACAAGATCTCTTATGATCAAAAAGAATGGGAAGAAAAATTAACAAATATAACTGATAAAGATATTACAAATCTTACCGGACTAAACAAAAAAATCAAACCTTGTGTTTTTATAAAAGATTAAATATGTTTAGTTCTACAGAAAAAGAATCTATCTATAAAAAAATATTTGAACAAAGACCATTGCTCAAAACACTGATGGAAAAATACGGAAAAGAGACTTTAAAATCCTACGCCAACAACAACCTCAAAGGACTGACACCGACCCATACCACCCAATCACAACAATTAATTGATGTAATTCAAGATATATCAAGGGAGCGTTTGGGAGAAGACACTGCCCAAGAAATAAAGAGCCAACTAGAAAATCTTTTTTTTGCTTCCACTGCGGACCACCACGGAATTATCAACTCCAACCTAGCGGCCAGTTCCAATATTTTGTTGAACGAAATGTTGCTGTCCCAACAAAATGACCATGTTAAATATAATATGGTTTTTTCGTGTGCAAGCGTTTCTTTAAATAATGAAGATTACCCTAGAGGAATAATCTTTCATTCACTGGACACAAACGACTATATTGAAGAAAAACTATCTATTTTACCCAGCAACTCTCACGGCAGCACTGTATATAATTTCCGAGCCTACAAAGCAGAGGAAATAGTCAAAATAAAATCTGCTTTTGAAAAAACAACTAAACCAAAACTAAAAACAGAGCAAACAGAAGATATTAATAACTTTCTAAATAATATTTTATTAAAGAAAGATATATTGGAGAGTAAAAATTTTTGCGAGCAAATTACCAAGATAAATTTTATTCTTTGGCCACTACTTTTTAAAAATAACCCGACTTTTAAGCCATTGGTCTACATAGAACAGGAAGAAATAACCAACCGACTACTGACAAAATATCTACTTAAAAATGAAAATATTATCAAACAATTGATTTTTAATAATGAATATGCTGAATTATTAAATAAACTATCCGCCGCGATTGAGAAATTTTTACGTCAAGGAAGTTTAGCTACATATTTATTTTGGTATCTAACTCCAGATAAAAATCAAAGAAAGAAGTTGCTTAAAGAAGGAGAAAAATTGGTTACTGAAGATGGACTTTATCAAATAGCCTTTACGCCAGAGGCTGTAGCGGACGCTATTAACAAAGGAGAGCTGATGCCTAATCTGCTATTAGTTTATAGCGTTTTACATCTTTATGCCAAGCTCGGTTGCGCTGGAGGTTTTAATCAGATACACTATCTAGCAGAAATGGAAAAAATATTCCAAGAATACGTGGGTGAGCCTATGCCTACCGCTGACACTATCCCCTATTTTTATGGCGTTAGCGTGGTAAATTTTAAAGACAAATCAAAAGAAGTCGCTCCCTACACCCTTGATATACTCTTATACCCAGAACAAATTTCAAATGAAATTTATCATAATTTAAATAATAAAACTTTTCAAGAAATTTTTGACGAAAATATAAAAATTATTCACGACATAATATCTTAAAATATGAAGGTCTGCGTTGATGGAAAATTTATTGATTCAAAAAAAGCTAAAATATCTGCTCTCGATAATGGATTTTTATACGGCGACGCTTTTTACGACACTATGCGCTCCTACGGAGGACAAATACTAGAATTAGAGTTACACTTAAAAAGAATAGAGAAATCTGCCAATACTATTGGAATAAAACTTCCCTTCTCCATCACCAAAATTGAAGAGCTTACAAAAAAATTAGTTACTATTAATAAAATTAAGGATGGCAGAATAAGAGTTACTATTACTCGCGGAGTGAATGGTTTTGACTTTCTAACTTGTAAAAAGTCCGCTTTGGTTATTACTGCTGAAAATATTGAAATAGACAAAAGTGCTTATACGAAAGGTGTAGATGCGTTTACTCTCAACTTGCAGAGACCGTTGCCTGAAATAAAAATGGTTGGTCTCACTGTAATGATACAAGCATACCGCACGGTGTATCCAAAAAATGGATACGAAGCTATCTTAGTAGACGACAATAACACAGTGAGAGAAGGAGCTTCCACCAATATATTTTTGGTAAAAAATGATAAACTCATAACCTCAAAAAATAAAATTTTAAATGGATTAACTCGTTCTCGTGTAATAGCGCTGGCTAAATCTAAAAAAATAAAGGTAGTTGAAAAAGATTTTTCTAAAAAAGACCTATATTCGGCTGATGAGATATTTTTAACAAATAGACCTAGAGAGATAATACCAGTAATAAAAATTGATGGTAAAAAAATAAAAAACGGGCAGGTTGGGCCAACTACTAAAAAAATAATGGAAGAATATCAAAACTACATAAAACAGTATTTAAAAAAATCCGACCAATAGTCGGATTTTTTTATTAATAACTCTATTATTTTTGTAGAGACAATTTCAATTTAAAACTTTCTATCTCTACTTCCTTTCCAGAATCTTCAATAACTAAATCTTTCGCCAGCACACTACTTTTTATTTCACTAGCAAATTCTTTAAACACAGCCAACAACTCTGAATTCTCCGTGGCGTAAGCGACCACGACCTGGTCATTTATAGTCAGCCCCTGCTCCTTACGCATCTGATTGATAGTACGAATAATCTCACGCGCCAAACCTTCTTTTTTGAGTTGTTCATCTATGACAGTACTCAGCCAAGCTTTATTTTTTCCGTCTTCTTTGGCGGCCCAACCGTCTTCTACCACCGCTTCAGCATAGCTTACCTTTTTTACATTCAATTCATCGGCCATCATTTCCAAAAGCTGCGCAGAAAAATGCTCATAACTCATTTTTAGCTCATGGAGTGGCTGACGTACTTTTAATTTATTCTCATTACGCAATGCCAAACCCATTTCTACAAATTGGCGAGCTTTGGCCATATGTTCAAGCACAGTATTGTGATATTTCTCTTCTCTGTAATCCGGCCACATTTCTAAATGCACACTTTCAAGCGGACCACCCAGCTGCAAATAAATTTTTTCAGCAATAAATGGAGTAAACGGTGCCATCACTTTGGACAAAGTCATCAAAACCGTTTTTAAAGTAGCTGAAGCCTTGGCTTTATCTTCTGCATCATTTCCCTTGAAGCGATCACGACTGCGGCGCACATACCATTGGGATAATTCAGTGATAAATTCTACTATCGGACGACTAGCGGCCGCTAGGCGATACTCCTGCATACCTACTGTAACGGATTTTATGAGCTCGTTGAGCTTGGCCAAAATCCACTGATCCAAAACATGGTCGGAAACCAAATCCTCGGCATAAACCACCGGATACATCTGATAAAATTCCACTACATTCCACAAAGTATTTACGACTTTACTATACATTTCACGCACACCGGCTTCAGAAAAATTTAAAGCTTCAGATTCCATTACTGGCGAAGTAATCAAATAATAACATATATCTGGTTCCGGATAATTTTTCAGACGCTTACTCATCTTTTTACCATCTTCAGCAAGCACGATACCATTTACTATTACATTACGGAAAGCTGGCACACTAGCTTCTTTTGGTATTGATGGCTTATCTCCCAAAGTGAGAGCTGCAGCTAAGATATGTAAAGTATAAAACCAACCGCGGGTCTGATCCTGGCCTTCTGCAATAAATTCCGCCGGAAAACCCGCTTCAAATTTATCTTTATTTTCAAACGGATAATGCATCTGACCGTAAGGCATCGAGCCCGACTCAAACCAACAATCCAAAACTTCTGACACACGATGATAAACTTTACCGTCTTTTTTTATTTCTATTTTATCAATAATATGTTTGTGTAGATCGCTCACTTTCACGCCAGATAATTCTTCAAGCTCTGCCACGCTACCAACACAAATAGTATCACCATCAGCACTCTCCCACACTGGCAAAGGATCACCCCAAAAACGATTGCGCGATACCGCCCAGTCACGAGCACCTTCTAGCCACAAACCAAAACGTCCATCCTTGATATGTTCTGGTACCCAATTTATCTGCTGATTATTTTTAAGCAATTGTTCTTTTATTTCCGTCACTTTTACAAACCAGCTATTGGTAGCGTAACTCAAAAGTGGAGTATCACAACGCCAACAATGAGGATATGAGTGTTCAAGTTTTAATTTGGAAAACAATCTACCGTTGGCGGCCAACCATTTAATAATTTCGACATCGGTGGCAGTTGGTTCGTCAGCTGGCTTCACTTCGTGTCCAGCAAAATCTTCCACTTCTTCTATAAAACGACCGTCCATAGTGATGTGCTGCACCAACGGCACACTTTCGCGTTTAGCCACTTGATAATCTTCATCACCAAAAGCCGGCGCAATATGCACCACACCCGTACCTTCCGAAATAGTCACAAAATCTGCTTCTACCACTCGGAAAGAATTTGGATTATTTTTGAAATATGAAAAAAGCGGCTCGTAAATTAGACCAACTAAATCCAAACCTTTTAATTCTTTTTCTACACTAAAAACTTTATCTTTCAAAACTGTTTCCACTCGGTCTTTGGCCAAAACAAAACTTTCATTTTCTATTTTGACTACCACATAATCCAATTCTTTATTTACTGCGAGCAATACATTGCCCGGCAAGGTCCAAGGCGTAGTGGTCCAAGCCAACACAAACACATCGCCGTCTAAGCCCAATTTTTCTTTGGCATTATTCAATTTGAATTTAGCTGTTACGGTCAAATCTTTTACATCCTTATATCCCTGAGTCACTTCAAAATTTGAAAGCGGAGTGACACAACGAGTACAAACATGCATTACTTTATGACCTTTGTAGAGAAAATCTTTTTTGTATAATTCTTTGAATACCCACCAAACACTCTCCATATAGGGCAAATCCATGGTTTTGTAATCATTTTCCATGTCCACCCAACGACCCATTCGGCGTACGGTCTTTTTCCATTCTGAGGCGTATTTCAATACCGTAGCGCGACAAGCTTCGTTGAATTTATCGATACCATACGCTTCGATATCTTTTTTGCTGTTGAGATTTAATTCTTTTTCAATAATATTTTCTACCGGCAGACCGTGACAGTCCCAACCCCATTTTCTATCAACGCGAAAACCACGCATTGTCCAATAGCGTGGCACCGTGTCTTTCATGAGCGACGCTACGATATGTCCGTAGTGTGGCAAACCAGTAGCAAAAGGAGGGCCGTCATAAAAAACATACGGTTTATTTTCTGGACGCTGCGAGATAGATTTTTCAAAAACTTTTTTACCCTCCCAATATTTTAGAATGTCTTGTTCGTTTTGTTCTGAGTTATACATATTTTATAAAAAATAAAAAACACACTTAAATTAGTGTGCCAAGAGTCCTAAAAGGACGGTACCATCTTGAGCTTTTGCTTAATTAAGGCGCTAACGGGCCCACCCGGAAAGGTCTACTTTTCGCTACAGTTAGCGAATTTCTACTTTCAGCTCCCCGCTGATGACGGGTAAAACGCTCTATGGGTTAACTTTAACAAAGTATGGCTATTTTGTCAATTTTAGGTTTGCCAACTGTAGCCAAAAAATGTTATAATTAGTTATATATTAATGAAATGTATGATCTTTATTACTTCTGATCACCGAGGTTTCCAACTCAAAAAACACCTACTCACCTATATCAAAACCCAACTCCATAAATCTATCACCGACTTAGGTCCAAAAACCTACAACAAAGAAGACGACTTTGTGGATTTTGCCATAAAGTTGGGTAAAAAAATAAATAAAAAGAAAAAAGATATTGGAATTTCCATTTGTGGCTCTGGCCATGGTATGTGTATTACTGCCAATAAAATAAAAGGCATAAGAGCGATTGTTGGTTACAGTATCGAGGGAGCCGAGCTAGGCAGAAAAGATAATGATGCCAATATATTATGTTTGTCCGGCAATGTACTTTCCAATGATCATGCTGACGCAATCGTGAAAAAATTTTTAGAAACAAAATTTGATGGATTGGATCGCCGCGTTCGTCGTTTAAAAAAAATATCGGCATTGGAAAAATAAATTTATGATAATTCCCGCTATTTTAGTACAAACTTTTTCCGAGTTTGAGCAGCAGGCTAAAAAATTATCTTTTTCGCCTATTATTCAAATTGATGTGATGGATGGAAGGTTTGTTCCCAACAAATCTTTTGAAGAAATTGATAAAATAAATGGACTAAACCTAAAAACCGAATGGGAACTACACCTAATGGTAGAACATCCAATAGCGGAATTAGAAAAATGGAAAGATGTAAAAAATATTTTTCGAGTAATTTTTCACCTAGAGTGTCTAGACGATATTGAAAAAACAATCGAGGCTATAAAAAAATATGGCTTTGAAGCCGGGATTGCCTTAAACCCAAAAACACCAGTAGAAAAAATTCACAACTTCTTAAAAGATATCGAAGTAGTAATGTTCATGACTGTGTATCCCGGCCGACAAGGTGCGCCATTTGTACCGGAAGTAGAAAAACAAGTTAAAAAATTATATAAAATTTT
>JAPLWP010000165.1 GCA_026396535.1 Candidatus Magasanikiibacteriota bacterium
AGATATCCATTGGATTGCTTCGGTACCGCCCAAGCTGCCACTCAAATGCAAAGTGCGTTTGCGTCACCGCCATGAATTGCAAGATTGTGTTGTGTCCGATGGGCTCATCAAATTTACCACTCCTCAGCGTGCCGTGACTCCTGGGCAATTTGCGGTATTATATCTGTCGCCGCTACTGAGTAAAAATAATATTTGTTTAGGTGGGGGAATAGTCAAATAATATGCAGCAATATCTAGGTTGGGTAGAGGCACAAAATATTCGCTGGCAAGAAATGCGCACTCGTTATTTCGGGCCCGTGCTTAGATTTTTGGTGAAATATAAAATTACGCCGAGTATCGTTAGTAATTTTCGTCTTATTCTGGGAGTGATAGCGATGTTGGTATATTTATATTTTTATCGTTACATGTGGGCAGTAAATCTTTTATTTCTAGCCAATATTTTGGATGTGATCGACGGTGCTTTGGTCCGATATCAAATTACAGCCGGCGATCGCAGTAAATTTTTGGATGTATTGGTGGATTATATATTATATGCGTTTGTACTCATACTTGCTTCGGTAATTGCGAGCAATGTTCGGGCAGTGGGCTACAATCTTTTTATTGTTCCACTTCTATATCTATTGGCCACCATCAAAAAACAAGAATTTTTACCCAGTGATTGGATTATCAAATCATCTCCGCGCGTCACTTATGTGAAAGCTTTAGTGTTTATTGCTTTTTTTGCCCATTGGTATTTTGATATGGATTTGGTATGGCTGGATCGCGCCCTGAATGTTTCCAATATCTGGGCTACGATTTTGTGCGCCTACTATTTGCTATATATACAGCTGCGTTGGAAAAAAATAAAACCAATAAATTATAGTGTGAAAATTTTATTTTACAACATACAATATGGTATTGGAATAAACAAAGGGGGGTGGAGATATGTCGTGTCTGCGTGGCGACATTTTTTATCGTTACGATCCGGTCTTTTAAAATTAGAAAAATTTATTCGCCGGGTGGACGCGGATATTTTGGCGTTTGATGAGATAGACGGTGGCTCGCTGCGTACTTTATTCAATAGTCAGGTATTGCATTTGTCATCCGATATTTATCATTCTTATTTTTTCAATTGCAAATACAGTAATTTTTTTAAGCATTTACCTATTTTTCGAAAGCAGGGGAATGCGATTTTTTCTAAAAAGAAACTTGATTATGTCGCGCATCGTCTGCCGGGCGGAGTCAAAGATCTTATAATTGAAGCGCAGATAAATAGAAGAGTCTCTATTTTTTTGGTTCATTTGTCTTTGGGTAAAAAAGCTCGCCACCATCAGCTCAAACAGTTTTCTCATATTTTAAAATATATCCATAAAGAAAAAATCATTCTGGGTGATTTCAATGCCGATATGGATGACCGTGACCTGAAGAAATTTGTAGCAGACAACAAATTAACCTCGGCCAACCTCAAGAATGCAAAAACTTTTCCGGCCTGGAACCCAAAACGCGAGATTGATCACTTTTTTGTCTCGCGCCGGGTCCGGGTAAATTCCTTTCAAGTTTTGGACAATATCATGTCCGACCATCTGCCGGTATTGCTCGACTGTACTTTACATAATGAGAAATTTTAGCTAAAATCAGTCTATATGAACTTTGTATCCTCTGTGCAAAATCGCTATCATAAATTGGCCTATATTGGCTTTGCTTTGTTGATGAGTGTGCTTTTTGATGTATTTTTTTGGAACAAGGAGCTTGGTCTAGGATTTTTGGTTTTTGTGCTGATCTATCTGGCTGGGTTTATTGGTCTCGCGATGATCACCAATCAGCCCTACAATAAAAAAGCGTTATTTTTGTTGGCGCCGATTTTGGTACTTAGTTTTGATGTGGTGATTTATAATAATGATTTGGTGACTTCTCTGGTGGTGTTGGCGGTGATTGGTTTGTTGGTATTATTTACTTTTCTTTTCACTTTGCGCAATACTTTGGCTAATCCATTTGATTTTCGAAATATTCCGCTCCTGCGCAAAATAGGTCTGCCTTTTTCCAAATGGGTGCAGATTTTGCGTGACCTTTTATTTTTTAATCAGAATGGTAAGAATGATTGCTATAAAAAAATTGCTTTTGGTGTTTTGGTATCCGTGCCACTATTATTAATATTTGGCGCTTTGTTTTCACAAGCCGACGCAGTGTTCGCACAGTGGTTTAGAGATGTATTTTCTTTCCATTATGCTTTTCCGGAAGAATTTGGTCCAAGAGTAGTGCGTACGGTAATTTTTACCTTGTATTTGGCTAGTTTATTGTATGTAGTATTTGATAACGACTACACGCTCAGTGCTAATACTTATTCGGTGAAAAAGTTTGACCCGACTATTGTGGCGACTGTTTTGACCTTGGTAAATGTTTTATTTTTACTTTTTGTATTCATCCAGGTTCGTTATTTATTTGGCTCCAGTAATTTTGTTTTGGAAAACGGTCTGACCTTTGCTGACTACGCTCGCGCTGGATTTTTTCAATTGACCGCGGTGCTGGTATTGTCTGGGGGGTTGTTGGCTTTGCTTTATCGTTCTTATTCTGCGCATGGCCATGATAAGCTCAGCACGGTTTTAAAAATTTTATTGATTGTGCAGGTGGAAATTATTGCTATCTCCGCTTTGCGCCGCATGAATTTGTATCAAGCGGAATATGGTTTTACTACTCTGCGTCTTTATGTAGAGTGGTTTATTTATTTCATTATGATTTTGTTTGTGGCTTTGGCATTTTGTATTGCCCGCCAAGTTGCTTTTAGAAAATTATTTTTTGGTGCGCTGGTTTACGGTGTGGTTGCTTTTACGGTAGTGGCCTCTATAAATGTGGACAGGATGATTGCAGAGCAAAATATTGCGAGATTTTATCAGGGTAAAAAAATTGATGTTCCTTATCTATCAACTTTGCGCGCTGATGCGATACCTCTATTGGTGGATTTAAGTAATGCCAATCCAATTTTGCAAGATCCACAGTATGGTATCAGTCATTTTGGTGGTGATAATAAAACTAGTCTTAGTGTAGCGTTGAGGGATAAAAAAGAATTTTTAGAACGCCACGACACTTGGACTGAATTTAATTTCGCTGTTTCTCAAGCTTTACAAAAACTTAATAATTTAATTGTTCGTTAATCAGAATTAATCTGCAAATTTATTTATGATCACTTCGATAGAACTCCGCAAAAAATATTTAGAATTTTTCAAAAGCAAAGGGCATTCTATTTTGTCGTCCGCTTCTTTGATTCCAGACAATGATCCGACAGTATTGTTTACTACCGCCGGTATGCATCCGCTTGTGCCGTATTTGATGGGTCAAAAACATCCTGAAGGTTCTCGTGTGGCCAATGTGCAGAAATGTATCCGTACCCAAGACATCGATGAAGTAGGGGACAATCGTCATGATACTTTTTTTGAGATGCTTGGTAATTGGTCGCTGGGAGATTATTTCAAAAAAGAAGCGATTGAATGGAGTTTTGAATTTCTTACTTCCAAAGAATATTTGGGTTTGGATATCCGCAAATTAGCAGTATCGGTTTTTTCTGGTGAAGCTGAAAATAATATTCCGCGTGATGAAGAAGCGGCTGGTATCTGGAAAGCGATGGGCATGCCTGAAGATCGCATTGCGTATTTACCACGCAAAAATAACTGGTGGGGTCCGGCTGGACAGACTGGTCCATGTGGTCCTGACACGGAAATGTTTTTCTGGAGTGGTGAAGGTGAATTTCCTCCAGCGGGCAGCAATCCAGCGACCGATGAAGACAATTGGCTCGAGATCTGGAATGATGTGTTCATGCAATATAATAAAAATACTGATGGCACCTACGAGCCGCTCGCACAAAAAAATGTAGATACTGGTATGGGTCTCGAGCGTACGCTCGTAGCGCTCAACGGTTTTATTGACGTGTTTCAAGTAGATACTTTTTGGCCTTTGATTCAAAAAATCGAAGAAGTCGCTGGTCGTGAATATATCGAAAGCATGGCCGTAACCAAATCTATGCGTATCGTGGCGGATCATATTCGTACCGCGACTATGATTATGGGTGACGATCGCCGTGTCGCTCCTAGTAATGTCGATCAGGGATATATCGTGCGTCGTCTGATTCGTCGTGCAGTGCGTCATGGCCGTTTGCTTGGTATGAATGAAAATTTCTGTGATCAGATCGCATTGCAAGTAATTGAAATTTTCAAAGATGTATATCCGGAAGTAGAAAAAAATAAAGAATTTATTTTGCTTGAGCTGGCCAAAGAAGAAAGTAAATTTAGAAATACTATCGAGCAGGGGATGAAAGAGTTTGAAAAACTATTGAATGGTTTCCGAATTGCTTTTGAAAAAACTGGAAATAATATTACTGAAATTTCTGGTAAACAAGCTTTTAAATTATTTGAAAGCTCCGGTTTTCCACTAGAAATTACTTTGGAGTTGGCTCGTGAAAATGGTCTGACTGTAAATGTGTCTGAGTTTGAAGCCGCTTACAAAGCTCACCAAGAATTATCCCGCGCCGGTGCCGAACAAAAATTCGCCGGTGG
>JAPLWP010000111.1 GCA_026396535.1 Candidatus Magasanikiibacteriota bacterium
AACCCGGCTTCGGCCAGCGGTCGTAGGGGGGATAATTAAAAACCACCTGCGACCTGCTCTAGAGTTAAAAAATTTTTAACTTTGGAGCAGCAGGTGGTTTTTTTGTTTCCAAATTTTATTTTATACTTCGATAATTACCGGCAATATCATCGGACGTTTTTCAGTTTTTGTATAAAGAAATTGTCCAACATAATCTCTAATTTTATTTCTGATATTATTGGTATCAGCCCAAGTGAGCGGATCAGATTCGGTCACTATTTTTTTTACGCGATGACGTAGATCTTCGATCAATTCTTTGTGTTCTTTGAGGAAGATAAAACCGCGTGAAATAATATCTGGATTCTGGATTAGCTTGCCGCTTTTGGAATCGACAGTGGCAATAATTACGACCATGCCATCCTCAGCCAATACTTGGCGATCGCGCAATACCACATTGGTTTCGTCCGACACGCCCAACCCATCTACGAATACATAATCAGAAGGAATTTTTTCTTTGGTCAAAGTACCTACGCCGTTCTGGAATTCCATTACTTGACCATTGTCAGCAATGAAAACATTTTCTTTCGGCATGCCAATAGAAGTAGCGATGCGACCATTATAATGTAGAAGGAAATGATTGCCGTGAATTGGCACGAAATATTTTGGTGCCACCAAGCGCAACATTAATTTTACATCATCGGCTTTGGCGTGACCACCGGCGTGCACATCCATCATTTGATAATGAATTACTTCAGCGCCGCGACGGAACAGAGTATCTTTGAGTCTTTGTACTGTGCGTTCATTACCTGGAATTACTGAAGAAGAAAACACGATAGTATCACCTGGAATTAATTTCACAAAGCGGTGTTCGCCATTGGCGATACGCATCAGTGCGGCATTTTTTTCACCCTGGGCACCAGTACAGATAATCATCGTTTTATTTTTTGGATAATTATCGAGCTGTTTGATATCCACAATTGTCTTGGAATTAAATTTCATGTAGCCAAGTTCTTTGGCGATCTCGATATTATTTTTCATCGAGTAGCCTTCTATGGCTACTACCTTGCCAGCTTTTTCGGCAATTTCAATCATCTGTTTGATACGAGATAAAAGAGAAGCAAAGGTACCGATAATCAGACGGCCCGGAACTTTTTTGATAATTTCTTCGAGGTTGGTGCCGATTTCTGATTCAGAAATTTGGTGTCCTGGTTGGGAAGCATTGGTGGAGTCGGACAAAAGAGCGAGCACACCTTCACTACCGATTTTGGCAATCTTTTGCAGATCAGCCGGTTCGTCACCAGCCACTGGTTGGTAATCAAATTTCCAGTCACCGGTATGAATGATTACACCTTCTGGCGTGCCAACTTTGATACCCATGGAATCAGGAATATTGTGATTGAGGTGGAAAAATTCTACTTCAAACACACCAAGCTTGAGTTTATTTTCCAAGCTGACATTATGAATAGAAAGAGGGCGAAGACCTTTGTAATCTTCCTGGCGTTTTTTGATAATCGCATTGGTCAAAGGTAGACCATAAATTGGTGGGTAACCTAACACTGGAATACAGTGAGGGATAGCGCCGATATGATCATAGTGACCGTGGGTAATAATTACACCGCGGATATTTTTTTCTTTTCCCTTGAGGTAGTTCATGTTTGGAATGATGTAATCAATACCAGGCATGTCTTCTTCTGGGAATTGTAAACCAAGATCGATAAGAATAATATCGTCTCCGTATTCAATAATAGTACAGTTACGGCCAATCTCTTCAAGACCGCCAACTACCATTACACGCAATTTTTTACCAAGAGCGGTAGGAGTAGCGACAGGGTGTGTTTTTGGAAAAGAAGGGCTGCGGAAATTACGAATAGCGCTGAAAGGTTGAACTCCTTGTGGTTTGGCCATAGGAGGATTTTGGGTTCGGTTTGGTCGCGCGCTATTGGCGCTGGCAAACGAACTTCGTGGTTGTGAAATCATAGATGATTTTCTTTAAATAAATAAAAGAAGATAATTCCGCTTAAGCGCGGATTTTATTTTAATTTGTATCGTGGGCGAGAGAGGACTCGAACCTCCACAGGATTGCTCCCACAGGCTTCTGAGACCTGCGCGTCTACCAATTCCGCCACTCACCCGATTTAGAATTTGATTTGTCTGGTAGTCTTGATATACCAATAATTCAGATTGTCCAATCTGTCTTGTGGGCTTACTATATTTCCAGTTTCAACGCCTTGAATATCTTTGTTCACAGCCATGATGTAGGTAGGTGAATATAAAAATATTGCTGGTAGTTGATCGGCTAAAATGCCTTGGAATTTTTGATAAAGTTTGGCACGGCTATCAGTCTCTAAAGTAGTGCGAGCGGATTCAAGTAATTTGTCAGCATCGCGATTGCTAAATCTAGCCAGGTTCAAACCAGGATAATCACTCTGAGTGGAATGCCAGAAAGAATATAAATCAGGATCAGCACCAATCATTTCACCATAGATCAAAATTTGGTAGCTACGATCTTTGAGAACATCACGTACAATCTGGTGACTATTTACGGATACCACATTGGTTTGAATACCCAAGGCGCGCCACATCTGGGCAATTTGCTGCGCCGTTTTGATATATTCTGGAGTATCGGCAGTAGTGATAGAAAGACGCAAAGCATCATTTTTGCCATTTTGGCGATAGAAGCTTTGTCCGGAGTTCATTTCACCGCGAATAGTTTCATTGATATTGTTTTGGTCGGTAGGAGAAAGAGTTACGGCAGTATCGGAAGCAGTTTTGGTAGTAGCGGTGGTGCTAGTACTAGCAGCCGGAACTAAGCTTTTGGTAATTTGAGAATAACGAATTTTAAAATATTCTTCGGGTTGAATTCGAGGCCATTTTTTATCCAAAATAACATTGGCGGCATTTAGGTCAAAAGGAATTTTTTTCACGCTATCAAAATAGCCTAGATTGCCCGGCAATATCGGCGCGTCAATCGCCATACCGTCGCCATTTAAGGCTTGGTCAATTACAGTTTTTTTATCAATCGCTTGCGCTAAGGCCAAGCGGAAATTGTCGTCTTTTAATTCCGAAGTAGTTTGGTTGAAAAATATAGCAGTATATTGTGGCAGCTGCAATCCAAAATTATTCAAACTTTTTCCATTTACTTTATCTTTTAGATTGTGTGGCACAAAGCTGAGTCCCAGAATATTTTGACTGCGAAGAGCGGAGATGGCGTCGTTGTAGTTATCAAAAAATTTAAAGGTAACATTGTTTAGGAACGGTTTCTGTCCGTAGTAGTTGGTATTTGGAGATAGGGTATAGCTTTGGATATTGCCGCCGCTATCTTTGACCATTTTTAAAAATTTCCAAGGACCAGAACCGAGCGGTTGGAGATTGAACTGGGCCAAGCGCATATTGGCAGGAGAAATTTCCGCCCAAACATGCTCTGGTAATATGCCCAAAGTCAGACTGTCCAAAAATGGAGCGTAAGGGGTTTTGAGGGTAAAGCGTATGGTATTATCGGAAAGTTTGCTAATTTGCACCCCTTGAAAGGCCACAATAAGCGGACTGCCCACTTCGGCATTTTGAAGAGTTTCAAAAGTAAATAGTATATCATCGGTAGTAAGCGGCTCACCGTCAGACCATTTGAGACCGGCTTTGAGCTGGATATCATAGGTTTTTTGGTCTGTGCCCACTACAAATTTTTCAGCCAAATCCGGCACTAGCTGTTTGTTGGAATCGTATTTAAAAAGTCCCGAATATATAAGAGAAGAGATGTCGGTATCAATATCATTGGTGGAGGCAAAAATTGGGTTGATGTATTTAGGACTGCCAATAAGACCCTCGGAGTATTCACCGCCGTTTTTTGGGGTAAGGATGGAATGGGTAGAGATAAAATATATTCCCCAACTAATCAAAGTAACGGCTAGTAGGGTAGTGGCCCCTATCAGAGTTCTCTTTTCGGCGGAAGACAGAAAATTGGCCAAGTATTTAAACTGGGTTGAGTTTGGGAGTTTTTCGAGTTTCACTCGGTTACGAAGTTTTTTGTCCAAGTAATTGCTTGGGTTGGATTTGGAACGTTTAAAACGCTCCAAATACGAAGAAAGTTTCCAACTCATGAGAAATGATTAAGTCGCCAGGATTATTGGATAACCAAGCGAACTAAAGAGATGATGAAGAAAATAGTGGTGGTAACAATCGTAATATAGTGCAAAATCTTGTCCAAACCACGTTTGGTGCTATAGATATTGCCCGATCCACCGAATACACCGCTAAGGCCAGTGCCTTTTTGCTGTAGTAATACTACTGCAATCAAGACAACTGCCAAAACCAACTGAATAATATTTAGAATAGTTTCTTTCATACACTGTTTTTTGAGCCTATAAGTGAGGCTTATAGTGAGGCTTATAATGTTGTTTAGTTTACCATGAACGACTGTCTGTGTCAATGGGAGTATTGATTAATTTTAAATTGTGGTATAATATGACTGCTTAATATATATACTATGGCTTTTAACAATTCGCCGGTAGGGCTACGCTGGTATCAGCGTTTTGGGGGAGTATTAGGAATAGCGCTCAGTGCCACTGCAGTCGCTATTGTTTTATTCTTTGCCGGTTCGGTCTGGTATTATGATCATCAAATCAAACCTGGCACCGGAGAATTGTTGTTGCAAACTTTCTATGGTGGCTTTAGTGCCTCGGATAAAAAAGCGGCGGCGAATTCCACTGATGTGAATCGTTCAGAAGTAGAATTGCCTGGTGCGCCGTCAGCCGGAACCAATAATCCAAAAGTAACGGTAGTAGAATTTGTAGATTTTAAATGTCCAAACTGCAAAGCCGAAGCGCCTATTTTGCGTCAGGTAATGCAGAAATATGGCAGTAAAGTAAAATTAATCATACGTAATTTCCCGGTTGAATCTACTCATCCTGGTGCCAACCAGCTATCGGTATTGGCTCAGTGCGCCTATTATCAAGGTTGGTATTGGCAGTTGCATGATTGGCTCTATGATAATCAAGAAAGTTTGGGGGATAGTTTTACCACCGCCGATATTGATGATCTG
>JAPLWP010000001.1 GCA_026396535.1 Candidatus Magasanikiibacteriota bacterium
CCGCCTATCAATTTACCTGTCGATATGGTGGTGAGTCCGCTCATAGTCATATACAAAGGAGCGGCTTTACCTCCGCCGCCTCTGCCATCTCCGGAAGAACCGGAAGAGTTACCTTATGGCTAAATTTCAAACCCTCAGCAATGGGGGTTTTTGTTTATTATAAGCCAAAATAAAGGCCTTTTGATTGACAAAAGGCCTATTTTGTGCTATGCTATGCAGTTAGTTCTTTACAATTCGTTTTTTTCTTTTTGGAGGTGTCTGATGCGTGCAACAGTATATTTGTTTTTGGTGTTCTTGGCTTCTTGTGCGTCGTGGTCGGTCGTGACCGATACTCCCGTTGTGCCAACATCGGCAACGCAGGAGGAGATCGTGATTCCGCCGGCCGAAGTTGCTCCTGAGCATCAAACTCTTCCTGAGATTGTTCGGATGGGTGAGATTCACATGGCAGTGGACAAGGTGGTGGCGCTCGAACAAGACGTCACTCCGGTGGAACTCGAGCTCACCAACAGCAATGTTGAACAGCTCCTGAAGTTCCGTGACCACGTCATGGCTGCAATGAAAGTCTATGAAGTGCGTCGCAGCGACGTATCGTTTGAAGATTTGGAGCAACTGGGCGACGAAATGGTCGGTAAAAAACTTCTTCCCACACGTAAGAGGCTGCGCGCTTCTTATTCTACGTGGGTAGAAGCTGCCGAACACGCCACCAATCTGCTGGCGTCTGAATTCAGACAGTCCAATCGCTTCGTGCTCTCACCCGAGCAAGAAGTGGAGCTCGCCAGTGAAGTGAAGCGTCTGGTCGCTGCTCTGTCCAAAGCTCGCATGCAGACATCTGCCCGTGAAAACTTTTACGAGTTTATACGGGTAGAATCTGAGCGTGTCGCTACGGTGAAAGAGTCGGACGAAGAATGGTTGGGAATCCAACATGTTCTAGTCAAGCTCCAGATCCAGGATGGAGAAGAATGGCTGCGCACGCACCACTAACTCGGGCACGATGCAAGCAAATCCCACTCGCCAAAAGCGGGCAGTGGGACAGAGGAAATAATAAATCACTCGCTTCGTAATTTGAAAATAAAATTTGTTTTCAGATTATGCGAGTGATTATACGCTTTAAAATTAAAAAACACACCAATTGAATTTGGTGTGTTTTTTTGTTTTATTTATTTTGTTGTCTGAGTATTCATTTCCGGTACCAATTTTTTTATCATTTCATATCCACCTATCAGCACGCCGGTATAAAATAGATCGGCCAAAATTTCATTGCGCCAGAATGGTAGGGCCATCTGGTAGCTTTGAATTAATCCGGATAAATTGTGAGTATACATCGTGCCAAATAGCCAAACCGCGCCATTGGTCAGCAAGAAGAAAATCAAACTGCCGGAAAGTACGCCCAAAGTGACATTAGAAAACGCAATTTTATTTTTTAGATATTGTCCGATTAATACCATCAAAATAAATCCCACATATACCGAGGCCATAATTGATGGGCGATAAAATCCGATAAAAATATCACTGATAAACATTGCGGCTAGAGGCAATATCAAAGATTCTTTTTTGCTTAGATACAATCCACTAAATAAAGCGATTGCGCCCATAGCGGTAAAATTGCCAGGGTGAGGCATAAAGCGAGTGACGATTGCCAGAGCAAGTAGTAGATAGATAGGTAATTTTTTCATAGCTGAATTTCTTATTAGTGGCTAAATTATAACACATTCTTAAATAATCTCAAACCTAGGTATAGTCCAAGTGCAGCGGCCGATCCACCAGTCACAGCCAATACTTTTTTGGCAGTGCGACGAGTTGGAGTGTCTAGTGGTAGGCTGTCGATTGGGTTGGTCTGGTCTGGTATTTTTTCTGCAGAAGTAAGTTGCTCTTGTGGTTGTGAGGAAGAAGGAGTAATAGGAGCAGGAGAAACTTCAGCTGCTTTAACGGGGGATTTTACTGTCAAAATTACTGGTTTAATTTGTGGTTTTTCTTCGGTTAATTCTACGGTAGTAGATGGTGTGCTGGTGACGATGGTGGTAGTAGTGACAGCGGTGGTAGTAGTGACAGTAGTGGTCGCAATAGTAGTGGTGGCGATAGTGGTAGTCACAGTGGAAGTAGGAGTAGCAGGAGAGCTGCCAGAGCCACCACTGATATTGGTAGTTTGTGGATCCAAAATTATTGGCCAAGATTTTCCAAGCAAAGCCGGGATAGCAGATTTGGTACCAAACCAGTCCACATTTCCATCCCAAGATTGAGCAAAATGATCATTAGTCAAAGTAGTCAAAATATACCAAGGATTTTTTCCGGCGGAATTAAACCATTCATTTTGTCCTTCGCCCAAAGAATTAATACCCATCACAGCCCAGCTGGTAGTAAGCGCATCGGAAGTAATATAACCCCAACCGCCATCAGCAAGCTGTTGATTTTTTAGGTATTGTTTAGCTTTGGTGAAAATATTTGCGTCTACAGTATTGCCATTATTTTGAGCATATTTAAGAGCGTTGATAGCCGCACCAGTGAGATCTGGGGATTCAAATGGTCCCGGATATGCAAAGCCGCCGTCTGGTTGTTGATTGGATTTAATTGCGCTTAGAGTGGTTTGCACTACAGACGAATCTTGATTTTCACCAACTGCAATTGCGGCGATAAGACCAAACACGTCATCATTAATTCCGGATTGTCCAAAATTATTATTTTGCACACAACCGTCTAGCTTTGTTTTTAGTGCAGAAATTTTTGTATCTGTGTTCGCTACACCGCTAGCTCGTAAAGATAAAATATGACGTGGGTAAGCAGCACAGCTGTTGAGTTCGGAATCTAGAGAGCTTGCATCAGTATTATAAACATAATCATGTAGAGAGGAGCTGGCATTTTTTACATCAGCCGCATAAATATTTTTGCTGGCAAAAGATAGAGTAAACCAATCGGAAATTCCACCGTCTACAATTTTGCCATCACTGCTTTGGTTGGATTTTATAAAACTAATTAATTTATTTACCACACTATTGATGACACTGTCGGAAATAGTTTGGTTGGTAGGAGGTGTAGATCCGCCACCACCGCCACCAGAAGTGGAGGTGCTAGCCGGTGCAGTAGTCGGGTATAGAGTGATAGTGGTAGTACTAAATCCAGTTTTGCTTCCGGATAATACTATTGGATTGGTGGAGGTGGTTACTAAATAGTATTTGCCAGTATCATTGGTGCTAGCTACTCCATTGATAGATAGAGTACTGCTAGTGGCTGGATTCCAAATTGGACTAAAAGTTTGGTCAAATCCAAATAGTTCAAGAATGATAGTGTTAGTAGTACCTACAGTTGGAGTAGTGGTGTCCACACTAATTTTTAGTGGCAATAAATCATACGTTACCAATAAATTTTCATTGTTGGTAAGCAGATGTTTACTTAGTGCGGATTGTCCGTAATTTAAATCATTAAACCAATTCCAATATACACCGTTATTATTTTGGTTGTTTACATAAGAATTAATCGAATTCAAAAACATATCAGATCCCCAAGTAGACCAATCAGTAGTAAGACCAGATTGTTTTAAAGCACACATCGCGTTTAAAGTAGAAGTAGTACTGCCATCAACTTCCGGACAAGCGGTAACTACCAAATTTGGAAATTCAAAAGATTCTTGGCTAGTTTGTACGCTTAGATTTATGGATACAGTGGTGGATGGAGTGGTAGTGCCTGGATCAGTACTAGTAGAAACTGGTGCCACATACGGATCAAAAGAAAAACTATTTACCACAAATTCACTGCTAGTATCAGTAATTGGTTCTAAGCTTTTATACTGCCAGAAATTTATGTGTAATCTTTCTTCTCCAGGAACAAAATTATCACTACTGCCGTCAGTGCTGCTAGCATAGGTCCAGCTGCTCATTTCATTGCCATTTTGAGCGGTGCTAAAAACTACTTTATCTGGTTGCCAATTTATAATGTCTTGGAAAACTCCGCTAGAAAAATTGGAAGCAGAGGTTTGTTGATTGCCTTTTTTGTTATGAGGTTGAGCGGTAAAGAAAAGATTTTGATCACCCTCTTCATTATTCCAAAAAGAATGTTCGATATCAAATTCGTGAGTACCGTCTTGATATATAAAAGGGGAAGCAACTAGATTGTGATCGATCTGACTTACATCAGTATTGATATCAAAAGTATATTTGCCGTATCCAAGTGAAGTAGGCAGGTATACTTCGGAAGAATACCAGGTGGTAGTAGGATCGTCCGCGTGTTGAGAAACTTTTAGGTGTAGTGCGCCCGCGTCATCTACAAATACATCATTGGATGTATCGCCCCAATTATTTAGAATCACGCTGTCTCCAGGCAATCCTGGTTCATTGCGAATCGTCCATAGGTATCCGGAGAAATCTATTTTGTTGTGAGCGTAGGCGGTAGAGCTAGTGAGCAATCCGGCTAGCACCAAAGCGAAAGTGATTTTATTTTTAAAATTGAGGTGCTTCATATTTCCAAGTTATTGAATCGTTATTTTTTAAAATATAATTTGAAATTCCCATTTGGGCTGGCTTACCATTGAGATAGTAGATCCAGTATTTGCCACTATTTTTGTCAGTTCTCACGCCGTCGACTTCGTCTACAAAATATCCAAGCGTGGAAAATTCTTTAAATACGACCGAGATTTTTTTATCTCGTACGAGTTGCGCCATCGCATCATAGGCGGTGGATTTCTCGGGTAGCTGCAGAGGGTAAATTTGGCCATTGATAATAATGGTGGCGGCTATCGGTGTAGGTAGTGGTGCAGGGGTGGACTGGTCGCTAGGTACACTAAGAGGGGTAGTATTTTTAGGTATAGAGGACGAGGCTGGAGTCGGCGTCTTAGGCTGGCTCTGTGGGTCAGAAATCGTCGTATTGGTCGCTATATTGGACCAAGGAAGGTTCTGGGCTACTGTGACAGGAGTAGGCGGCTTGGGCGCTGCTGCTTTATGGGGTAAAAGCAGGTAATCTGCGCTAGATACAGCCAAAAATGTCAGGGTCATCCACAGCCGTATTAGGTGTTTATTATGCATAATTTATTAAAAAGAAAAAATCTTTTCCAAGAGAAAAGATTCAAAAATAGAATATTCCTGCTCGGGAAAACCATTATTTGAAGACCGGACTTGTTCCCGATTAATCGGGACTTTACCGTTGCGGCACAGTGGAGGAATTCACCTCACTTCCACAAATAATAGATTAAATTGTATGTATAAACTACCAGGCTTCGGGGGCCCTGTCAAAACGCGTGTGGATAACTAAATTAGGCGCGGCGGCGAGGGTATAATGATTCGTTTATTCGTCGTCTTTCATCCGGAGTTATTTTTTTCCAATCTTTGCCGCGATATTCCGGCTCGTCTTTTTCATCGTCCGCGTCAGGTTTTGGGGAATCATAGCGGGCCATTATTTCTGCCACTGGTGGCATCTTTATTTCTTTGGCGGGCGGTTGTTGTATTTCTGGTTTTTTTGCTAAATTTCCTTCAAATGGTAAATTATATTGACTTTCAATTTTTGGTTTACGCATTGTCATATTTTTTTAAATTTCAATTTAAAAATGATAACAAAAAATTCTTTAATTTCTTTTTTACCTAGTTTAGATTTACCAACTTCTCTATCTTTAAATGTAACAGGGATTTCAATGATTGTAAAGCCTAGTTTTTCAGTGCGATAAAGTAGTTCTTCTTGAAAAGCGTAGCCGTTGCTTTTGATAGTATTGATATCAATTTTTTCTAATACCCCACGACGGAAACAGCGAAAGCCGGCAGTGATGTCGCGGGTAGTGAGTCCAAGTAGTAGGCGAGAGAACATCATGGCGCAGTTGCTCATGAGATGACGGCGGAAATTCCAGCCAACTATTTTGCCACCTTTAATTTTGCGTGAACCGATTGCCAAGTCAGCGCCGTTTTCACAAGCTGATATTAAGCGTACCAAATCTTGAGGGTCGTGCGAAAAATCCGCATCCATTTCGATGATTAACTCAGCTTGTAGAGATAATGCTTTTTTGAATCCGGCGATATATGCACTGCCAATACCAAGCTTGCCATTGCGACGCACTAAATATAAATCTTGATAAATTTGCTGCGCTTCTGCCACCGCTTGTGCAGTTTTGTCTGGAGAATTATCATCCACCACAATAATTTTCAGATCAGGAATTTGCAAAGCAAAAATTTTATTGATTAGGTTTACAATATTTTCTCGTTCGTTGTAAGTTGGAATAACAACAAAAGTTTTCATATTTATTCCCACTCAATGGTGCCGGGCGGTTTATTGGTGAGATCATAAAAAATATAATCTACCGCGTGCAGAGCTTTTAT
>JAPLWP010000016.1 GCA_026396535.1 Candidatus Magasanikiibacteriota bacterium
TTTTTTGATTTTTATAAATCTTGCCTGGCACCTTATCGTGCACCCACCATTTAATCTTATAAATATTACTTTGGCTTTGTTGTTGTGGGTAATAGTTTCCAATCCACGAGGCAATTATTGGCCTTATATTTTATATGTGGCTTTTGTAAATGAGCTATTTGAAAAAACTTCTTTTGGTATTACGGCACTACCTCTTATTTTTACTTTGCTTTTTGTGCACTGGCTGCTGTTGAATATTTTTACCAACCGCTCTTTGATTACAGTGTTTCTAAGTGGCTTTTGCGCTCTTATATTATATCGTTTACTTTTTATCGGATCTGATTTTTTATTTTATTCCGCCGCCGACCAATCTACTTTTAACGCGCCCCAATTAAAATTATTTCTGACTGAAGCCACACTCACCGCTAGCGTACTCGGGGTGGGCTATTTAATTTCCGCTTTCTTTATCAAACGTCTGCATCCAGAATATATAAATCGTGGCCATATTCTATGAGTAAAGATTTTTTTGAAATTCAGGATCTGGGCGAACACCATCAAAATCTAAATGGTAAGTTTAGTCATAGCTGGGTAGAAGATAATTTTCATTTAGAAAAAGAAACTGGCCGTCACACCACTACCACAAGTGGCACTCGTAAATATCTAGGGAAAAGCATACCGGACAAATTTATATTTTGGTTTGGGATTATTTTAATTTTGGGTATTTCTACGATTTTTCTAAAAAGTTTTTATACCCAGGTAGTGAAGGGAAGTTATTTTTATAGTCTAGCCGAAAATAATCGCGTCCGTATTCGACCAATACCAGCCGAACGTGGAATTATTTTCGATCGCTTTGGTAAACAATTGGTCCAAAATATTCCAGATTTTTCTTTATCTATTATTCCTCAGGATCTGCCGTCTGACCAAAATAAACGCCAAGAAATCATTGCGCGCCTGGCTGATATTTCTGGACTCACTACCGACTACATCAAAAATTTATTACAAAAATATAAAAATTACAGCTACGATTCTTTGGTGCTCAAAGAAAATTTGGACTATGACACTTCTTTAAAAATATATATTGAGAGCGCTCAAATGCCAGGCGTGCTTATTAGCGGCGGCAATAAACGTTTTTATATTTATTCTCAAGATGATAATTCGCCTAGCTCCACTCTGAGCCTATCTCATGTCATGGGATATTTATCCAAACTAAATGACGACGAGCTGGAAGAAAAACGCTCTCAAGGATATCTGCTTTCGGATAATATTGGTAAAACCGGTGTAGAAAAAACTTACGAAACAGAGTTGCGTGGCATATATGGTCGCAAGAAAATTGAAGTAAACGCCGCCGGACAAGAACAAAATATCGTAGCCGAAGAGCCGCCGACCCCTGGAAAAAATTTATATCTCACCATCGACGCCGAAGCTCAAAATAAAATGGAGGCTCTGATTAAAGCATTTGTAGACACTCACGGGCCTCACAGAATTTCCGGTATTGCAATGGATCCACGCAATGGGGAAGTGATAGCAATGGTAAGTTGGCCCAGCTTTAATAATAATTTATTTTCTGGTGGAATCTCCCAAGATAACTATAATAAATATTTGACCGACACCAACCATCCTTTGTTTAACCGTGCGATTGGTGGTAATACTCCTTCAGGCTCCATAGTAAAACCGGTCATGGCCGCGGCTGCCCTGGAAGAAAAAATTGTAGACGCTCATACTACCGTGCTTAGCAATGGCGGTATCCATGTTGGAAAATGGTATTTCAAAGATTGGAAAGCGGGCGGACACGGTACGACCAATGTGACTTGGGCTTTGGCTTGGTCGGTAAATACTTTCTTTTATTATATCGGTGGTGGTTTCCAAAATTTTAAAGGGCTGGGACTGGATAAAATGCTTGAGTACATGCATAAATTTAATCTTGGTGCTAAAACCGGCATAGATTTACCAGGTGAAACTACCGGCTTTCTCCCAACCCGCGAATGGAAACAAGCTACTCGCGGTGAACAATGGTATGTGGGTGATACTTATAATCTTTCTATTGGACAAGGTGATCTATTAGTCACCCCGCTGCAAGCTTCGGTATGGACATCAGCTGTAGCCAACAATGGCACCATAGTGCGACCACATGTAGGATTGCAAATTTCTGACACCAATAAAAATATTCAAAAATTAGATTTTCCTCCCACCAAAACCAATATCGTATCGGCTGATACTCTAGCCATAGTACGTGACGGTATGCGTGCCTGTGTGCTCGTAGGCAGCTGTAAATTACTCCAAACATTACCATTTAGCTCAGCAGGCAAAACCGGTACCGCCCAGTGGAGTAGCAAAGAGCCGGAACATGCTTGGTTCACGGCTTTTGCTCCTTATGAAAATCCGCAGATCGAAGTGACTATCCTGATTGAGGCCGGCGGGCAAGGCTCTACGGTCAGTATGCCGATAGCGCGCGACTTTTTGAGCTGGTGGGGAAAAAAATATTTGACACACTAAAACTCGTCTGATATTATTAAGAGCATGAAACTCTTTGCGAGTTTATTTTATTTCTATAATCACTATGGACAACAATTCTCAGTACCTAACGAAAGAAAGTTTACAAAATCTCACCACTGAACTGGAAACTTTGCGCAACAAAACCATTCCTGATATTGCTAGAAGAATCGACGAAGCCAAACAACAAGGCGACCTTTCAGAAAATGCGGAATATCATCAAGCGCGCGAAGATATGAGCTGGACTCAAAGCCGTGTTCAGGAATTGGATCAATTGATTCAAAACGCTCAAATCATCGAGAAAAGCGCCAACCACGACACTGTGAGTATTGGATCTACCGTGACTGTAAAAATAAACGGCAAAACTAAGGACTATACCATTGTTGGACCACAAGAAATTGATCCATCCAAAGGATATATTTCTAACGAATCTCCGCTAGGACAGGCATTTCTCAAACATAAAGTAAAAGATAAAATAGAAGTAACTACTCCGGCTGGAAAAAATGTTTACGAAATCAGTTCGATAAAATAAAATTAAAAAAATATCCCAGATTAATGGGATATTTTTTATTTATTATGTCTTTGCATGACTGTCCTCGCTGTAATTACAATTTTTTATAATCACAGCGAGTGATGGACAGTCATTTTCTTCACACCCCGTCGTCGGCCTGTTCGCTTGCGCTACTTGGGCCGACGACAAACTTGCCTTGAGATCTGTCAGGCCACGACACGAAAGGCCACGAACAGCGCAAAAGCGCCGACGCCACAGCAAAAGGCCAGATGCACCTTGGTCAGCCGCGGCTGATAGACCTCCGACAACTCGCCGAGCTTCTGGGAATAGCGCTCCATCTGCAGCTGGCTCAGGAAAGCAATGGCCTGAAAAGTGACGTGCACCAACAAAACCAACGACGCCACACAAATCTTGTTGGTCGTGGGCGCACCGAAAACCTCTTTGAGGATCACAGACGCGAACGCGCCCAGACTCACAGAGGCGAGGGACATCAAGACCCTCTGGTAGAAAGGAGTAACATCCGGAAGCTGGATGGCAAACATGGTCACCTCAAAAGCGGCCGGGCCGCAGAGCGGGGGGGGGTATGAAATTGTCAAAGACACACCGAAGACGGACTGCTTCGGAAGAAAAAAGCCTTATTTAAAGCTTTTTTCTCCCAAAGCCGACCTTGTTTTAGTCGACAAGTGATTGTATCATAAAATGCCAACTTGTCAATATAAAACCACAAATTATTACAAACCAAACTAGAGCCACTTTTTCTTTGACTTTTTAGCCGAAAACAGGTATAATCATTGCGTATTATAATATTTTCTATGATCGAAGAAATTGAAGAATATCAGACCCGTTTGGGACGTTTAAATACCCTCAAAGAAGCGGGGATAGATGCTTATCCAGCCCAGAGTGAAAAAGGGGCTAATTTAGCTGATGCCAAAAATTTACCGGTTGATTCTGCGGTGACTTCTTCTGGTCGCTTGGTGGCGATGCGTGATATGGGGAAATTATGTTTTGCTCATCTCAAAGATGCATCGGGAAAAATGCAACTCGCGGTATCTGAAAAAGAATTAGGCAAAGACAGATATAAATTTTTTGTAAAAAACTTTGATCTCGGAGATTTTATTTGGGTTTCCGGAAATATTTTTGTTACTCATGCGGGTGAAACTTCTATTTTAGTAAAAGATTTTAAAATTTTATCAAAAGCACTTTTACCTTTACCAGAAAAATTCCACGGGCTTACTGATATTGAAATCCGTTATCGCAAACGTTATTTAGATTTGCTTGGCAACGAACAATCCATGGAGATTGCCAAGATCCGCTCCAATGTGGTGCGTGAATTAAGAAATTATTTTGATGCCAAAGGTTTTTACGAAGTAGAAACACCGGTATTACAAACTTTATACGGCGGTGCGTTGGCCAAGCCATTTGAAACTCACCACAATGCTTTGGATATTCCATTATATTTGCGTATTGCTCCGGAATTATATTTGAAAAGACTAATTGTTGGTGGTTTTGAAAAAGTTTATGAGATCGCGAAATGTTTCCGCAATGAAGGAATAGACAATAATCATAATCCTGAATTTACCCAGATTGAATTTTACTGGGCTTACGCTGATTACACTATGCTGATGGATATGGTGGAAGATTATTTACCACGCCTAATCAAAGCCGCTGGCAAAGAATTGAAATTAAATATTGGGGGACAAGAAGTGGATTTCACTGGTCCATACCCACGCGTTTCAATGCGTGATTTGATTAAACAATACGCCAAGATTGATATCGAAGATTATCCAACTGACGAAGCGATGTACAAAAAAGCAATTGAACTGAAAGTGGAAGATATCAAACCTGGTACTGGTCGCGGTAAATTGATTGATGAAATTTATAAAGTTTACGCTCGTCCATATATCGTGAATCCAATTTTCATGATTGATCACCCAGTAGAGCTTTCACCATTGGCCAAGAAAAAAGTTGATGACCCACGCTATGTAGAAAGGTTCCAATTGCTCTGTGTTGGTGGCAATGAATTATGCAATGCATTCTCTGAGCTCAATGATCCACTTGATCAAGAAGAACGTTTCAAAGAACAAACTCGTTTGGAAGCAGCGGGCGATGATGAAAGCATGCCATACGACGAAGACTTTGTAATTGCTCTCAAACATGGCATGCCGCCAACTGGTGGTCTTGGCATGGGAATTGATCGCTTGATTAAATTACTTGTTGATGCAGACAATCTCAAAGAAGTAATTTTGTTCCCAACCATGAGACCAGAAGGTGGAAAAGAAAAAGTTGAAACGGAAAAAACAAAAAAATAAGTATGACGAAGGTAATGGTATTTGGCACATTTGATATTTTACATCCTGGACATTTGTTTCTCCTCAACGAGGCAAAGAAAATAGGGGACAGTCTCACGGTAATCATCGCTCGTGATCGTACTGTACAGACAGTAAAAAATATCACTAGCCAAAACGATGAACAGACCAGACTAAAAAATCTCCAAGACCTAAATATTGCTGACAAAGTAATGCTAGGAAATCCAGGAGACAAGTATGAAGTAATAAGAAATGAAAATCCAGATGTGATTGCTCTAGGATATGACCAAACCGCTTTTACCGAAGATTTGCAAAAAAAATTTCCTAATATAAAAATAGTTCGCTTAAATCCATACAAAGAAGATATTTATAAAAGTTCAAAATTTAGAGATAAATAAAATGCAAAAAATATTGATCGCCACTACCAATGAAGGAAAGTTTCACGAAATTGTGAATCTTTTTAGCGATCTGCATTTTACTTTTGTAAGTCTCAAACAAGTCGGCTTAGAAAAATATGATGTGGAAGAGCCCTACGATACTACATGGGAAAATGCTTTGAAAAAAGCAAAGTTTTATGCTAAAAAAAGTGGGCTCCTCACTCTTAGCGAAGATGGTGCTTTTTATGTAGACGCAATGAATGGCCAACCCGGCATACGAGCCAAACGCTTTGGAGCGGACGCCAAAGAAAGAAATAAAAAAATTCTTACTGCTTTAAAAAATGTCCCAACAAAAAAAAGAACGGCGCGTTTTGAACTTTCTGCCTGCTTATACAATCCCCAAAACGATTCCTTTAGTGTTTTCAACGGCAAAGTAAAAGGCCTGATAAGCGAGAAAGAGACTGGTACCGCTATGAACGGATTGGGATACGACGCAATATTTTATTATCCACCGTTTAGAAAAAACTTTTCACAAATATCCGTAGCCGAAAAAAATACAGTTAGTCATCGTGGTCAGGCGCTTTTGAAAGTAAAATATTTTCTAGAAAAACAATTTCACTTTAGACAGCTAGTAGTACCGGCCGCAATAATTGTGAAAGATAGAAAAATGTTTTTTCAAAAACGTCGTGACTCCCGAAAAGAATTTGATAGATGGGAATTCCCAGGTGGGGGAGTGGAAGACGGCGAAGATCTAATCGGCTGTCTCAAACGAGAAGTAAAAGACGAAACCGGATTTATTGTTGAGCCGCTAGAATTACTTTCACCGATAATGAACAAGGTAGAAAAGAAATATAGTTATCAAGTTTTTCTACCAGTATATATCTGCAAAATAAAATCAGGAAAAATAAAAGTGGCCCATAATGAAGTTTCCGATCATGGTTGGTTCACGATAAAAGAAGCGTTGAAACGCTCGATATAAAATTTATTCGTGAAAATCTAGAACTGATCAAACAAAATTGTACCAATCGTAGAGCCAAAGTAGACTTTGATAAATTACTAAAGCTCGATGAACAGCGCCGCAGTTCACTTAAACAGATCGACGACCTGCGCGCCTCTCGCAACCAAGGCTCCAAAGGAAAACCTACTCCAGAAGAAATTACTAAGATGCGCGAAGTGGGGGAGAGAATAAAAGAAGCAGAATCTAGCCTCACTACTGTAGAAACAGAATACAAAGATCTGTTGATGCGCGTGCCAAATATGACACACGCCGATACGCCAGTTGGTGGTGAAGAAGATTTCAAAACAGTTTATCAAAGTCCGCAGGAAATGAAATTTGATTTCACTCCAAAAGATCATGAAGAATTATTGCTGGCAAGCGACTTGATAGATTTTGAACGCGGTGCGAAAGTAGCTGGTGCAAAATTCTACTTCACAAAAAATAATTTAGTGCGCTTAAATCAAGCGCTGATAAATTATGGAATGGATGTAGTGACCAAACACGGTTTTACCTTACTTGAAACCCCCGACCTAGCCAAGAATGAAATTCTCACCGGTATTGGCTTCAACCCACGCGGTGCTGAAACTCAGGTATACTCGGTAGAAGGCACTGATCTGAGTTTGATTGGTACAGCCGAAATCACAGTCGGAGGATATCATGCCAACGAAGTGTTGGACCTCTCCACTGGACCAAAAAAATATGTTGCTCTGTCCCATTGTTTCCGTACTGAAGCTGGTGCCTATGGTCGCACCAACAAAGGATTGTACCGCGTACACCAGTTCACAAAATTAGAAATGTTTGTTTACTGCAAACCAGAAGACAGCGAAAAACAACACCAAGAAATTTTGGAAATAGAAAAAGAAATTTGCGACGATCTGAAATTAAACTATCGTGTCATAGACATCGCTTCAGGCGATCTCGGTGGCCCGGCATATCGCAAATACGATCTGGAAGCCTACATGACGATGAACAGCGGCTTTGGTGAGATCACCAGCTGTAGCAACTGCACCGATTACCAATCACGCCGATTAAATATTAAATACAAAAAGGAAGATGGCAATACCGAGCTGGTGCACACGCTCAATGGTACGGCCATGGTGCTGAGCCGTTTCCCGATTGCAATTGTCGAACAATACCAACAAGCCGATGGATCCATCCTCGTGCCGGAAGTACTGCAACCTTATTGCGGACTGAAAAAATTATAAAATATTATGCAAAAAATTAGAAACATCGCGATTATTGCCCACGTTGACCACGGCAAAACTACCTTGGTGGACGCATTGTTGCGCCAAGCCAAAACTAAATTCAGCAAAGATACCGTAGACCAAATTTGTGTGATGGATAGCAACGATCTTGAAAAAGAACGTGGTATTACTATTTTCTCCAAAAATGCCGCTGTACGTTGGGGAGAACATAAAGTTAACATTATTGATACTCCAGGCCACGCCGACTTTGGTGGTGAAGTAGAACGCGTTTTGACTATGGCCGATGGCTGTCTATTACTCGTTGATGCCAAAGAAGGTCCGATGCCTCAAACTCGTTTCGTGCTCAAAAAAGCTTTGGCCATGAAATTAAAAGTTATCGTAGTGGTAAACAAAATTGATAAACCAGATGCTCGTCCCGCTTTTGCTTTGGACAAAACTTTTGATTTATTTTTGGAATTAGGAGCTGATGATGAAACTGCAAACTTCCCAGTAATTTACGCAAGTGCTAAACAAGGTCTTGCTGGTCTTGAACCAGACCTTACCAAAATGACTGATATTAGCCCATTGTTTGATACTGTACTTAGTTATATTCCAGAACCAAGTGGTGATGCGGAAAAACCTCTACAGATGTTGGTGACTACTTTGTCTGCTGACAACTATAAAGGCCGTATCGTTACCGGCAAACTTCTCAACGGTCGCCTCAAAGCGGGCCAAGAAGTTGCTCGTATTCGTCGTGATGGTACAATTTCCAAACACCGTCTCGTAGCTCTAATGAGCTTTGAAGGTTTGGATCGTATTATCGCTGAAGATGTAGAAGCTGGCGATATCGTTGCTGTCGCTGGTATTACTGATGCGATGATTGGCGAAACTATTGCTGACCCAATTAATCCTATCGCTTTACCAATTCTTAAAATCGAAGAACCGACTGTAAAGATGACTTTCTCGGTAAATGATTCTCCATTTGCTGGTAAAGAAGGTCAATTTACCACTTCTCGCCAGATCAATGAACGCTTGTATAAGGAATTAGAAACCGACATGGCATTGCGTATTGAAAACGGTCAAAATAATGATTGGATTGTATCCGGTCGTGGTGAATTGCATTTGGCAATTTTGATTGAACGTTTGCGTCGCGAAGGTTATGAAATTCAAGTTTCTCGTCCACAAGTAATCGTCAAAGAAGTTGATGGCAAAAAAATGGTGCCGTTTGAAAATGTTTATATTGAAGCTCCTGAATTTGCTTCCGGTTCTGTTATTCAAAAACTTGGCTCACGCCACGGTTTGATGCAGCACATGAATATTGAAAATGGAATTTTCTTTGGTGAATTCTTAATTCCTACTCGTGGTTTATTTGGATATCGCACAGAATTTTTGACTGACACCAAAGGTTTGGGTTTGATCAATGCTATTTTTAACGACTATCAAGTAGATCCAGGTAACTGGAAAGAACGCGACCAGGGCTCCTTGGTGGCTCACGAAACTGGTATTACCAACTTATACGGTCTCTTGAACTCTCAGGACCGCGGCTCTTTGTTCTTTGGACCAGCGGTAGAAGTATATGCTGGCCAAGTAGTTGGTCAACACGCTCGTACCGGTGATTTACGTGTGAATGTATGTAAGACAAAAGCTCTTTCCAACATGCGTTCCAAAGGCGATGGTGTGTCCGAACATTTCAACGCGCCAAAAACTATGGATCTCGAAGATGCTTTGGAATATATCGGTGACGATGAATTGGTAGAAATCACTCCAAAAAATATCCGTATCCGTAAACAAATTCTCAGCGAAAGCGAAGCCCGCAAAAAAATGTTGGGTATAAAATAATCTAGGAATCTTAATTGTATGCTAACTTGGGTGGAAGTAAGCAAACAGGCGATAGAGCATAATCTCAAACAGTTCAAAAAATTAATTGGCTCAAAAATTCTTTTGATGCCGGTCATTAAGTCCAACGCCTATGGCCACGGACTTATTGAAGTTGCCAAAATTTGTCAGCAGAGTAGGGAAGTGGATAGAATTTGTGTAGTAAATCTAGATGAAGCTGTTGAGCTTATTCAAAACGGGATCAAAAAACCAATTGTAATATTGAGCTTTTACGAACTTGATGCTGAAAAAATAAAGATTGCTATAAAAAATAAAACCACTTTCCCGGTATACCGAGAAGATCAAATAAAATTCTTACAAAATACTGCCAAAAAACTCAACTCTAAAGTAAAGGTGCACCTAAAGATAGATATTGGAACCAGTCGCTTGGGTGTGTTTCCAAAAGATACTTTATCTTTTGCCAAAAAGATTATCTCTGCCAAAAATCTAGTCCTTGAAGGATTGTGGAGTCATTTTGCTTCCAGCGAAACTGATAGAGAATTTACTATCAAACAAAAACAAACTTTTGAAATGGTAGTAATGGAGCTAGAACAAAATAAAATCTTTGTTCCTATCAAACACACTGCTTGTTCCGCAGCCACCATCCTGCATCCTGATACTCATTTCAATGCCGTTCGCTTGGGTTTGAGCACTTACGGATTATACCCAGATGAAAAAAGTAAAAAAATAATCACATTAAAACCAGCTTTATCCTTGAATACAAAAATTATTCAAGTAAAAACTGTACCAGCCAATACCAAAATTAGCTATGGCGGTACTTTTATCACCAAAAAAACTACTGTAGTAGCTACATTACCTATCGGATATTGGGACGGCCTAGATAGACGCATGTCCAATAATGGAGAAGTGCTAATAGGTGGCGAAAAATGCCCAATTTTAGGCCGTGTTTGCATGAATTTGGTGATGGTAGATGCAAGCAAAGTCACAAATATTAAGGTCGGACAGACGGCAACCATTATTGGCATCCAAGGAAAATCTACCATTTCCGCCGATGACATTGCACAAAGAATTGGCACAATCAATTACGAAGTGGTAGATAAAATAAATCCGTTGATAAAACGCATTATTAAATAATTATGCGCTACTTTCATTCCAATAAAAATTTTAACCAATATAAACCTGAACCATCTTTTTTAGACAGGTTCAAAAAGAAACGCCAAAAGAGGGAAGTGGTGCCGGTAAAAAGCTCTGACCTTTTATCCAATCCTTTTAAAAGGGAACAACCTAAACCAAAAAACTACAAAAAAATACTTGTTACTACCTTTATTTTATTGATATTTTTAGGCTGGCTTACTCTAATGCTCACTTTGCCTTATTTCAAAATAAATAATATTGTAATCACTGGTGCCAAAATCAGCAAAGCCCAGGAGGTAGAGGATTACGTGCGCTACGGTGATTATTTTAAAGACGGATTGATCTGTAAAAAGAATTATTTCCTTTTCCCAGATACCACAGTGGCTCAAAAAATCCAAAATAAGTTCTTGTATCAAA
>JAPLWP010000145.1 GCA_026396535.1 Candidatus Magasanikiibacteriota bacterium
TTAATATAGTTATTGACAATTTTATTGTCGATCCAATAAACATCTGATATAATTTAGGTTAATAATATAATTTATTAACCTTTTTTATTTATGAAAAATAAAAATATTTTTCTATCCGCGGCTATGGCCGTATTGTTGCTAAATGTATTTTTAGTTCCAAATGCCCATGCCGCCGTCAAATTGGAGGTGCCAAAATCAGTAGTAGATCTTTGGCAAAAAATTAAATCCCAACAACAGGTTCAGGCTGACGACAATGGCGGCACTATGTCCGCTCCTCCTGGTCCAGCTCCATCTGCTCCTAACAACCAAGGATTAAACAATCCACCTCAAGGACAAAATTTTGATAAACCATTTAATCCTGCTGAAGGTCAATTTAATAACCAGATGCCAATGAAGGCCGACAGCAACAACCAACAATTTAACCAAAACCAACAACCACAGGATCGACCCTTTGTTCAAAATGGCCAAAACCAAATGCCACCAATGCCAAATGACCAACAGAATCTTCGCACCTTCAAAAACGGGGCCAAACAAATGAATGGGATGTTAAACAATTTCCAAAAACAGATGCAAGGCGTACAAAAAAATGGCGATCTCCCTCCCCAAATGCAGGATAAAATGCAGGAAGCCAAAGGCCTGATAAATAAAATTCAAGACGCAAAATCTACGACTGATCTAGGCAACAATACTGTAGATCAATTGCAGGGCGTAATGACTGACTTGCAACAAACCGGCGAACAAACCGTTGCCAACACCCAAAGATTATCTGGAGTGAAAAAAGAGATGGGAAATATGGAAAAAAATATCGCGTCGTTCCAAAAACAACTCGATAAATTATCCAAACAGGGAATCTCTGCTCCCAGCGATGTTACTACCAATATTGCCCAGATCAAAACTATCCTTGATGCGGTAAAAGGGGCGCAATCAATGGAAGATGTTCAAAATTCCGGGATGGAAGATATGGGAGACCTGATGAATAACCTAAATGAAAGCCGCCAACAATTAGAAATGCTTTCACGCTGGCCACAGACCGGGAAACAAATAGATAAACAACTAAAAAATTTCGATCGTTTTCTCAGCAAAGATAAAAATTTGGTAGATAAGCTGGCCAAACAAGGTGTAGATATTAGTGATACTTACCAGAAATTATCCGATGGTCTCACCCAATTAAAATCTGCTCGCGATCAAGCAACTGATAAAATAAAATCCGGTGATGCCGAATCCGCCTATGATCTTTTACAAAATGATTTCTTTGATAAAGTTGATGATCTTTCACAACAACAAAGCATCTTTGATACTTTGAGCAATTTGGGAAGATTTAATTCCGACTTTAAACGCGAAACCACCAATGCCAAAAGAATTATTGCTAAATTGAACAAGCAAGGAGAAGACGTTTCCGATCTAAACAAACAATTGGCAGAAATAAATCAGAAAGGCACTGACTTAGCCAGCGCCTTAAAAGCAAAACCAATCGACATCGAATCAATATCTAACCAACTAGAAGATCTCAGCGGTTTGCGCCAGGACTTCCAAAATACAATTCAGGAATTAAGTCCAGACAATAGTCCAAAACCTTGGGAACAAGGACAAGATCAGTTTCAAAATTTAAAACTCTCGCCAAGTCTTAATACACTAATAGCTCCCGGCGCTACTAGCCAACAATAAGGCTTAAATAACAGGAAAACCACTCTTTTTAGGGTGGTTTTCTTGATTTATTTGATGGTTTATTGTATGATGTCAGAATCTAATATGAATGAAAAATCTCTACAACATATCGCTTTTATAATGGATGGTAATCGTACTTGGGCAACGTCCAAAGGACTACCAAAGCTAGTAGGCCACAATGAAGCTGCCAAGGCCTTAAAAAAGGTCATTACGGCCTGCCATGACCGCCAGATTCCTTTTGCTACCTTTTGGGCTCTATCCACCGACAACCTCAAACAGCGCAGCCCAGAAGAATTAAAAAATCTCTTTTCTTTGTTTGAGCAGGTCGTAGATGAAATCCAAGAATTGAAAGATAAAAAAATTAAAATTAATATTTTAGGCGATCTTACCAAACTCCCAGAGCAAACCGCCAAAAAACTTTCCATAGCCCAAGAACAAACTCAGGATAACGTAGGGTTGGTAGTAAACCTCGGCATCAATTATGGCGGACGCGATGAAATGGTCAGAGCTATTCAAAAAATAATAAGTAAAAATTATAAACCAGAAGATATAAACGAAGAGCTGGTAGAAAAATTTCTAGATACCGCTGGCATGCCAGACCCAGAGCTGATTGTACGCAGCGGCGGACATTTCCGCCTTTCCGGTTTTCTGTCATGGCAAGGAATTTATTCCGAACTATATTTCACTCCGGTAAAATGGCCAGACTTCACTCCGGAAGAATTGGACAAAGCTATCAGTTGGTACAGACAACAGGAACGCAAACATGGTAAATAAAAAAATCCCGACTTGATCGGGATTTTTTAATATTTATTTTACAATGACTACTTCCTCCTTTGGAAATCTTACTTTTTTATTACTACCACCACGATCGCTTTCACTACGATAGCCGATTGCACATACTACATTCGCAGTTAGACCCAAACTGGTTAATTCTAAAATTTCATTATATTTACTCACTTCAAATCCTTCCATTGGACAAGCATCAATTCCGGCCATGGCACAGGCAGATAATAAATTACCTAAAGCAATATATACTTGTTTGGTACTCCAAACAGCAAATTCATCCGGACTTTTGTGAGATATAAACCCAGATAGACTTTTTTCCATCCCCGACAAATCTTCTTTTATTATTCCTCTTACAGATGCGACAGTTTCGATATAATGATCAACATCTTCTTGATTCAAAGAAGTTTTGGAGCAAAGCACTATAAAATGCGAAGCGTCTATCACCTGAGTTTGGTTATATGAAGCCGCTTGTAATTTCTTTCTAGTCTCCACATCTTTGACTACGATAAATTTCCAAGGCTGCAAACCAAAAGAAGATGGACTAAGACGTAATACTTCAAGTAATTGTTCTACTTCCGTTTCGGATATTTTTTTCTCCGGATCAAATAATTTTACAGCCGCACGCCAATTAAGCTGTTCAATAATATTAGAAAGTTCCATATCAATAATTTAATTACTAAAAAATTCTTTAATTAACGGATAAATTTGCTTTCGCAGCAGCATACTATTACTATAAGCTATATCATTTTCAAATTTCACTGATAGTACTTTTGATAGTAATTCTACTGTTTTTTCATCTACCGCCACAAAACTATTCATGCCTTTGGCTAAATCAATAAAATTCAAGAAAATATAATCCAAGTGCTGCTCAGCTTTTAACTCTTTTAAAACCTGTCTAATTTCCACCAGATTATTTTTGACATAACCATCGGTGTCCAAAATTTCCAGCTGGGCAATACTCACCTTTTTACCACTCAAATCGAAAATTTTAAAATCTGACATCAACACTTCCTTGAGCGGCTGATCCAAATTAGATTTATAAGCAAACATCTCATAAACAAAATCTTCTGTAATTTCTACCTCCTCTTTTAGCCACTGCGCCATCTTTATATCTCTATCAGTAGTCACATTGCCTTTAAAATTCATCGTATTGGAAACGATCGCTCCATAGAGCAATACTGCCGAATCTTTGGATATCTTTATTTTAGTATTAAAAAATTTTTCCGCAATCAAAGTAGCG